>CBFGNP010000183.1:0-7375 GCA_965650095.1 uncultured Pedobacter sp.
TTACCTTTCTGATTTTTAAATTAATCATCCAAACGGATAATTATGCCTATATACTTTTTTTAGCTGTCTATGGGGTAGATGCAGTATTGACCATCATTCACCGGTTGTTGTTAAAACAGAATATTTTTAAAGCGCATAGACTACATTTTTATCAGATCCTTGCAAATGATCAGAAATGGCCACACTTATGGGTTTCTATTTTATATGCCGTGTTGCAGCTTTTAATTATTTCTTCTGTTATATTGATTCCCTTTAATTTTGGATGTCTTTTTCTTTTAACCACTGTTCCCTTGGTATTATTGTATGTTTTTTTGAAAAAGAAACTGATGTTTAATCCTAAATTTTAATATTTTTTGTATTATTTTGCTGATTGAATGTTTTTCCATTTAGTTTAATCCAGTAATTTGGTGTAATTATTGTTAGTTTTGCGTGGATCATTTTTATGTAAGGGAGTATGTTTACAAAACTACAAATTGTATCTCGCTGGATTATTTTTACTATTGATATTTGTTTAAGTATTATCGCGTTGTTATTCGCGGTAATTCTTCAAAAGAATTTCGTGATTACGGCCATCGACTTCCTTGCCTTTTATAAGGCTGTTGTTTTAGTGATTGCGGTTAATTCCTTTGTTTTTTATAGTGTAAAGACCTTTGCTGGTATTGTGAGGTATACTTCTGCTCAGGATTCTTTCAGGATTTTGTTTGCTGTAGTATTAAGCTCATTAATATTATTTTTTGCGCATGCATTGGCCATCGTTATCACCGGTGAGCATGTCATCAGCAGTGTAACCATTATTACTTATACTTTATCTAGTTTTCTATTGCTGATAACCTACAGGATCATTGTAAAGTACTTTTTTATGTACATTAAGAATGCTAATCTGGACAAAATTCGGATTATCATTTATGGTGCAGGAGAAGCCGGGGTTGCTACAAAACGAACATTTGACCATGACCCTAAGGTGAACAAAACAATTATTGCTTTTGTTGACGATGATGCGAGGAAGGTTGGCAAAACCATTGATGGGGTTAAAATATTAGATGCGGCGCAGTTAGAACACCTGATTGTAGACCACGAAGTGGATGAAATTATTTTCGCTTCTTACACGATTCCTGTAGAGCGTAAGAACCAGATTGTGGATATCTGCCTCGAAAACGAAGTGAAAATTTTAAATATCCCTTCTCCAGAAGTCTGGGCCAGGGGGCATGTAACTACCGCACAGATCCAGAATATCAATATTGAAGACCTGTTAAACAGAAAGACAATTGAAATAGACATTGATGGGATCCAAAATCAGTTAAAAGGAAAGCGGATCCTGATTACAGGCGCTGCCGGATCAATAGGAAGTGAGATTGTAAGGCAGTTGCTCAAATTTGAAACAGGTTTAATTATACTCTGTGATCAAAGTGAGACGGCTTTGCATAATATCTACCTGGAACTGGAAGAAACCCATGTCAATACCAATTTCCACGCATTTATTGGCGATGTAAAGGATATGAAGCGAATGGAGACTTTATTTGCTACTTACAAGCCGCATTATGTATATCATGCAGCGGCATACAAGCATGTGCCTTTGATGGAAGATAATCCGGCAGAAGCCATTAAAACGAATGTACTAGGCACTAAAACAATTGCTGATCTATCTGTTAAACATGGAGTGCAGAAATTTGTAATGATTTCTACGGATAAAGCGGTAAACCCAACAAACGTGATGGGCGCTTCAAAGCGCATTGCAGAGATTTATGTACAGTCACTAAACAACTCGCTGAACGATCCTAATGTGATATTCTCAAATGGTTTAAGTTATTTAAATGAGGGAAATATTAAGCCGATCACTAAATTCATCACTACACGCTTTGGCAATGTATTAGGCTCTAACGGTTCTGTAATTCCCCGTTTTAAACATCAGATTGAAAATGGTGGTCCTGTTACCGTAACCCACCCAGAAATTACCCGTTATTTTATGACCATACCCGAAGCCTGTAGATTGGTTCTGGAAGCTGGCTGTATGGGGAAAGGCGGTGAGATCTATGTATTTGACATGGGTAAATCCGTGAAGATTGTAGAGCTGGCTAAAAAAATGATCCGCCTGGCTGGTTTGGTTCCCAATCAGGACATTAAAATATCTTATTCCGGATTAAGACCGGGCGAGAAGCTATTTGAAGAATTGCTCAACGATAGTGAAAGTACCATGCCTACCCATCATGAAAAGATTATGATTGGACAGGTTCGGGAATATGTGTTTAATGAAATTGAAGCACAGATCTATCAGCTGGTGCAACATGCAGCCACAAGCAACAACAGGCAGGTGGTAAAACAGATGAAAGTGATCGTGCCTGAATTCATCAGTAAGAATTCTGTATTTGAAGAACTGGATACCCAGGTGCCAGTAGAAGAAAACCTCTAACATGAAGAAAATCCTATTAATAGGTGCATTGACTTTTGCCTCCTACCTGGTGAAAGCGCAGACACCTAATGTAAACATACCCTATTCTTATCAATTCTATCAGAAACTGAACAGATCAGTATATGATGTAAATAACCGTTCACACTCTGCTATTAAAGGCTTTTATACGGATGATTCTCTACTCGTTGATCGTTATGAAAGCCTGATGCAAATGGGGGTAGATACTTCAGGCAGCCATTCATGGGTTCGAAGGAAACTGACGGATGAACATTTGTTTAATTTCAAAGGTGACGATTATACCGTATATGCGGATTTCCTTCCGGATTTTCAGATCGGTCGTGATTTTAAAAACAGTGGTACTACCTGGAAGAATACCCGCGGTTTCCAGATTGGCGGTACGGTAGGGGAAAAGTTCTCTTTTTATACCAACGGCTTCGAGAACCAGGGCGTCTTTGCAAATTATATCACTGATTTCATCAATACCAATCTGGTAGTACCTAGTGAAATGAGTGGGAAATTATTTGATAGAAAAACAAAAGACTGGTCGTACGTTACGGCTTTATTGTCCTATTCGCCAAATAAGCATTTGAACATTGCGTTGGGCTATGATAAGAATTTTATTGGTGATGGATATCGGTCTATGTTACTATCTGATGTGGCTGCAAATTATTCTTTTTTAAGGGTTAGGGCAACTTTAGGTAATGTGCAATATCAGACCATATTTGGTTATATGCTGGATCCCGGTGCGGAAAAGTTGACCACGGATAGGCGCTTAGGCGACAGAGGGAAATGGGCAGCTATGCATTATTTAGATTGGAATGCTACTGATCGGTTTTCAATAGGCTTCTTCCAGGCCATAACATGGGCTGATGCAGAGAAAGAAGGTAAACGTGGTTTCGATTTCAACTATGTCCATCCATTCATCTTCCTGCGATCAGTTGAGGGCGCAAATGTCAATTCCCCGGATAAAATGCGTTTGGGTATCAATACCAAATATGAAGTCCTGGATAAAACGACTGTATATGGCCAATTCATGATCGATGAATTCACAGCAAAAGAGTTTTTTAGTAACAATGGTTATTGGGCCAATAAATGGGCTTTACAGCTGGGCGTTAGAGGATCTGATCTGTTTAAAGTAGAGAACCTGAACTATCTGGCTGAATTCAATACAGCAAGGCCTTATACGTACGCCCACTTTAATCGCATTTCGAATTATGCAGCGATGAACCAGCCTTTAGCTCACCCAATGGGCGCTAATTTTAGAGAGGTGCTGGGCATCCTGAATTATAGTTACAAACGATTTGACCTGCAGGGACAGTTGATGTATGCGCGTTATGGATTGGACCCTGAAGGCATGAATTACGGTAAGGATATTTTTAAAGGATACGACACAAGAGTTGCCGACTATGGTAATGATATTGGACAAGGGATAAAGACGAACCTGTACTTTGCAGAAGGAAGAGCATCTTATTTGCTCAATCCAAAGTATAACCTGCGCCTGGAACTTGGTGGCGTGTTAAGAAGGGAAACAAATTCGGTTAAAAATACCAACACCGCTTTATTCACTTTGGGCTTACGGAGCACGTTTAGGAATTTATATCAGGATTTTTAAGTTGTAGGATTACTCTGAATCCCACATTTAAATTAGGAATTTAAAGTAAAACACGTTCTAAATTAACCACATAAATAATATTAGGAAATTTTGAAAATATTAGTTTTAGGGGCCTCGGGCCAGCTTGGCCAGTGCCTCAAAAAAGTAGCTGAAGAAAGAAACATCAACAACATCAGCTTCCCGGATGAGAACAAGGGGAATATCCTGGATATTGATCTCCTTAAAACGCTATTCGCTGAAGAGCAACCCACCCATGTGATTAATTGTGCGGCCTATACCGCAGTAGACAAAGCGGAGGATGACATTGACCTTTGCAGAAAGATCAATAAAGATGGGGCGCTAAACATCGCATCAGTTTGTAAGGCACATAATGCCACATTGATACATGTATCTACAGACTTTATTTTTAAAGGAGACAGGCCTGAGCTGTTAAAAGAAGATGATCTGGCGGAGCCAATCAATATTTATGGCCTTACAAAATTAGAAGGCGAGCAAGATGTAATCAATACCTTAAACGAACATTTTATAGTACGGACCAGTTGGTTGTATTCAGAATATGCCAATAACTTCGTGAAAACGATGTTGAAACTGGGAGCTGACAGAGATGAATTAAGCATCATAGCCGATCAGATCGGGACACCAACCTACGCCATAGACCTTGCCGGAGCCATATTGTCCATCATCGAATCGGGCCAAAAGGATTATGGTGTGTATCATTACAGCAACGAAGGCGTAACGTCCTGGTATGATTTTGCTGTTGGTATATTTAATCTGAGCAATACCACTGTCAATGTAAAACCGATCTCAACAGCTCAATACCCGACAAGGGCGGTAAGGCCAAAGTTTTCTGTGATGGATAAGACCAAAATTAAAGCCGTTTTTGGAATCACTATACCTTATTGGAGAGATAGTTTAAAGGAATGTATTGAACGCATTTAATTTATTACGGAACACTCTAAGAAGTCCGCTTCAGAATATTACTGATCACACTGTCCAGCTCTTCTGAAGAATTGCTTAAATGTTTGAGTACTTCTTTGATCTCAGGATCTGCATCTGTATCATCCAGCAATTGAACCAGGCCCATGATCCTGGCCAAAGGTGCCCGCACTTCGTGAGACTGGATCCAGGATATTTCCCGCAGCCGGGTATTTTGTTCCTGCATCGCATTTTCGTGCTTAACCTGTTCGGTAATGTCCTGGATGGAACCAATGATCCTTACCGGATTTTCCAATTCATCAAAGAGAATAAAAGAGCGGTCTAAAACAGATTTATAACTGCCGTCGGCGCACCTGAACCGGTATTCAGTTCTTGATCTTGATTTATAATTTTTAAATAAAAGCTCAAATTCGTTAAGAACAACATCCAGGTCGTCGGGATGGACCTGGCTTTGCCACCATTCCTTTGTAGGAGAAACATTACGGTGCCCAAAAATGCCGATGATGCCTTTATTCCAGGCCATATATCCGCTGGTAATATCCAGATCCCAGACCGCATCGCTGGTAGCTTTGGAAAGCGTATTGAAGCGGGTTTATAAATCGTTGTATTTTTCTTCCTCTTTTTTTAACTGTGCTAAAAGATAAGCAGATTCAGATGATTCGTTAAAATTGGCTACAGTACTTTCCGCACCCGGTTGATTGCTCATGGAATAATTAGATAATGATTTCGAAATTAAGCAGGGAGGATGATGCAATATGGGGAATTTACTTTAAACAAACAAGTTCTTTAACTTGTAATTATCCCGCTCCTTAGAGCGCACAAAATAGGTAAGTGCCCAGTTAAAGGCCATTAAAATTAGGGTGACCAGCAAAATCATGAGCGTATTGCCATACGGAGCAAATAGGAAGGCCAGAAAAATCATGAACCCGTTAATCAGGATCAGGATCAGGGTGGTTTGCAAATGACTAAAGCCCAGTTTCAACACCCGGTGGTGAATGTGGTTCCGGTCCCCCTGAAAAGGAGATCGTCCATTTGCGAGACGAATGATAAACACCCTTAAAGTATCTGCAATTGGTCCGATAAGGATGGCCAGTGCAATACCAAATGAGGAGGTGATCTTTGCGGTAGCGCCAGACCCAAATGTACAGCTGACCTCTATGAACTTTAAAGCCATAACGGCAGAAACGAGCCCGATCAATAAGGAGCCGGTGTCGCCCATAAATATTTTGGCTGGAGTAATGTTAAATCTCAAAAATCCCAAAATTGCGCCAACCAGTGACAGGGAGACTGCTGCCGCTTCATATTGTTGAATGAAGATAAATAAAGCTGAAAATGCGGCATTCACGATGATTCCTGTAGCTGCGGCCAGACCATCAATTCCATCAATCAAATTGAAGGCATTGACGACGAACATAATGATGAGCACGGACACTGCAATGCTGGGTAGGTAGGCTAATTCGTGGATGCCGAGAAGGCCATGCATGCTTTTGAGCCGGATATCACCAGGGATGACCAGGATCAGCCCGGCAATAAATTCTATGAAGAACTTGGTACGGTGGCCGACTCCTGCCAGATCGTCTTTTATCCCTATCGCAAAAAGCATGATGCAAGCTGTAAGCAGGTAGTTTAAGGGTAAGGTTGGACGGGTTATACCAAATAACAACAAAGTGATGGTAAAGCTTACAAATATGGCCACGCCGCCTAAACGGGGAATGCCGGGATTGTGGATCTTTCGCAAATGCCCCAGGTCATCATATAAATGCCGGGTTTTGGCAACGTGAATAATGGAAGGAATGGTGAGTAAAGTGATAAAAATGGAAGTGATCACTATAAGCAGATAATAGAGCGCATGGTGATCATGAAGGTAAATCATCATGATAGTTTATTTATTGAATTAATCGTGTTCTTATTTTAAGGGCCGGATTACCCTGGTAAATGGACCAGGGTTCGAGATTTTTTGTAGCAACCGATCCGGCACTGAGTACAGAATGAGAAGCTGCTGTAATGCCTTGGTTTACAATCGCCCTGGCGCCAATCCAAACCCCATCTTCAAGAATAATACTGCCGGTAATTAGGCCAAAGGCCGGATCTTTATAGTTGTGGTTGCCGGTGAGGAGTAGTGCGCCTTGCGACAAGCATACATGACTGCCAATGTTCAGGCTGACCAGGTTATCTATCCATACATCCTCGCCTATCCAGGAATGGTTGCCAATTTCCAGTAACCATGGATGTTTGATATTGACACCCGTCCTGATCACCACGCGTTTCCCTACTTGCGCGCCAAACAAACGCAACAACAGCACTTTTAAGCGGCTGGACGGAAACAATGATGTTTTAAAAATGATCGCGTTGATGTAGAACCAAATGACCCTTTTGATCATATTGTCATTTCGGTGTGCTGCAGCGTGAATATAAGTGGA
>CBFGNP010000184.1:0-7369 GCA_965650095.1 uncultured Pedobacter sp.
CGGATCGGTATTTTCCAGTAGAGATAATCCCTTCTTCAGATCATCTGTAATGTGCTTCATTACTTGCTCGGCAGTCAATAGGGCTGACACCTCGAAGCCACTTTTGGTTACATAAGGGATAGCTGGTTTGGCCTTGCTAGCTGCTGTATAGATCGGGCCGAAAAGACGAAGCATATCCAAATGTAAAAAAGCACGCAGTGCTATAGCTTCCCCTTTTATAATACCGTAATACGGCTCGGGCAATTTCTGGCTTGGGGCATCGCCGCATTTTTCAATAATTACATTGCAGTTGGCTACCAGTTCGTAAGACTTTTTCCAGGCATTCTCAAATGTTGTCTTAACCTTCTCGCTGGTGTATACAAAAGTAGCATGCTCAAAGTAACGGTGTGTAGAAGATGTCAATACATAGTATTGCGCCATCACATCTACACCTCCTGTTGTCATTTCCTGACCATAGAGTGCCGTGTTAGCCAATTCTACGTACACGCCATTGATCGCTTTGGTATAGCCCGCCGGATCAACAAACAGCTGATCTTCGCCCAGGCGGTCAGTAGGTTTCACATCAACCCACTTGTTGCAGGAGAGTGTGAACAGACTCAAAAAGAGGCAGAAGAATATTTTATGTAGTGTTTTCATCTGTTATAATATTAATTGTTAAAAACGGACTGCGGCTGAAAAGGAAACAGAACGGGCAAAGGGGTAATCCAGGCCGCGTTCATTTTTGATTGTAGAGACATAAAATATATCATTCATGTAAGCTCTGAATGTGATCGAAGAGGCCCGGATTGACCTTAGCCAGGATGCTCTGCTGGTTTCATAGCCCAGAGAGAATGATTCTCCGACGAGCATATTGTTGTCGGCCACAAAGCGGGAAGACATCGGTGTATATTCCGTCCTTGAAATGGCCTTGAATTTTGCGTTATCGCCGGGCTTTTGCCATCTGTCGTACAATGCACGTTTGTCTTGGTTGAGCGCAACACGCTGGGTAGTGATATTTTCTACCTTATCATACAGCGTATTCATAAATGCCTGTCCGCCTAAACGATAACGTAAATTTACCGAGGCAGTGAAACCTTTGTAAAGGAAGCTTGTACCAATAATCCCCTCCAGATCGGGTTCGCTATTACCTACTACTACTTCGTCTTGATAGTTGTAAACAAATGTCTGCTCATTGTTTTTGTTTAGAAAGATCTCGCGCCCGGTTGCCGGGTCTATACCTACAGAGCGTACCGACCAAAGGTCTGAAGGACTGCCTCCGTCGTAATAACGGACCATGTTACGACTCCTGTTGGCCAGGTTAAAATTGTCTAACTGATTACCCATTTTGCGATACTCCGATTTAAACCGTCGCAGATTTAGGTTGACACGCCAGTTTACTTCATCACGACGCAAAATCGTGTAATCGGTAGTTAAAGTTAAACCATTTGTCAGTTGTTCACCGATATTTTGTGCTACCCGGGCGACTCCGGTCGACGATGGGAGTGTTAGCAGTACCAACAGCGGATCTGTATTCTTAACGAAGTAATCAAAGGTGACGCGGAACCTGTTCTCTAAAGTGGTAAAGTCCAGGCCAATGTTTCGGTCGAGCGTGGTTTGCCAGCGCAGGTTGCTGTTTCCCATATTGCTGATGATGGCACTCGCACCAAATGGATTCCGGTTTTCGTTATTATAGCGATAAACCCTCGCAGATATGTAATCGTCGAAATTTTGATTTCCGGGATTACCAATAGATCCTCTCAAACGCAGTTGGTTTATCCAGCTGGATGCGCTCAGAAAGGATTCTTTGTGAACGTTCCAACCCAGTCCGACAGACCATATAGTTGAAAACTGCCTGCTTGATCCGTAAATTGAAGATCCGTCAGAGCGCACTGTAGCATCTATCAGGTACCGCTGATCGTAGGCGTAGCCAAAGTTCATAAAGAAGCTGGCACCGCGACGTTTAGACTCCTGGTACCCTGCACGCTGGCCTTCTTTATAACCTAAAGCAAAGCTGGGATTGGAAAACTCATCATCAACAAAGCCGCTTACGCCAAAAGCGCTTTGGTTACGTACGTTCTGTTCCATACGCATACCCGCGACGGCATTAATCATATGCCTGGCTGCAAACAGTTTTCCGAAGGTTAGGCTCAAATCGCCGTCATAGTTAACGTCTTTGCCGTTAGTTTCATCATACCGGCCTCTTTGCAATACGTCAGTTTGTAAGAATTCAGTGTTGAAAGGTGATCTGAAAATTTCATCCTGCGTCCTGAAACTGCGGATGCCGAAACGTGCACGTGCGCGAAGCGACTCCATAATACGCCATTCAGCCTCAAAGTTATTGGTAAACCATTGAGATGCTGATGAGTTGATGTTTAAATTACTTTGGTCATATAGCGGACTATAGATAGGTACCAAAGAAGTATTGCCAAGGGCTTTAAAATCTTCTAAAATCATTCTCACATTGCCCTCGTCGTCATATTTTCTATAATATGGATTAGCCCGCGAAAATTTGGAAAATGGTTGTGTTTCGCGGTTTGCAACTACATTATCAATACTCAGAGTGTTATTTACCGAGACACTACCTTTTCTGTAAAGCAGGCGTATATTACCATTGGTCGCTGTCCTGTTCGAACCTTCCATCACACCTGGAGTGAGGCCATAATTCAGAGATACGCTATAACGAAGATTGGCATCCCCACCTTCAGCAAATAAGGTATGTCGCTGTGAAATAGCCGTTTTCAGGGGCTCGTCAGCCCAATAGGTATTAACGCCTCGCCGTACTTCCTTTAAGCGGTTGAAATAATTTGCTTCACTAACCGCATTCGAACCAACAATGATGTCCCCGTCTGCATTTAACAAACCATAAAATTGCGACAGACGCTCAAATTGCAGCTTTTCCTCGGCATTCATCAGGTTGTAATCCGTCAGGTCTGCAAAGCTAACGCTAGAGCTGAAATTGTAATTTATTCGCAATGAGCCCGCTGTAGGTCTTTTAGTTTCTACGACAACAACCCCATTTGCCGCCTTCGATCCGTAAATGGCAGTAGCACTGGCATCTTTTAGCAAGGTAATCGATTCAACCCTGTCCATACTCAGGTCACTGATAATTGCTAATGTACTCTCAAATCCATCGAGGATAAATAACGGTTGATTAGGGTTTGAACTATATTCATCGGTTAGCCCGATTACACTGCTCTTTCCGCGGATCTCGATATCCGGAAAACGGTTTGGATCTGAGCCGAATGTATTATTGTCTATAATGGCAAAGGAAGGGTCGAGTGTTTTTAAGCTTTGCAGGATACCCTGATTGCCGACGATCTGCAGCTCTTTTGCAGAAAACCTGGTAGATGAACCGGTGAAACTCTGGCGTTCTCTTTGAAAGATTCCGGTGACCACAACTTCGTTCATAGCCCCTTCGTCTGGCTGCAGTTCAATATCCAGCTTTTCCTGTTTCTGGTAGCTGATCTCCTGGGTTTTCATCCCCACATAGCTGAACACCAGCGTTTGTTTTTTATCGGATAAGGGGATGGTTAATCGATATTGTCCTTTTGAGTTGGTAGAGCTGGTCAAACTGCTGCCTTTTAATTTGATAGTTACATTTTCCAAAAGTTCTTTGGTTTCTGCATGGCGAACTGTGCCGGTTAGGGATTGCTGCTGCGCATTCGAAGCCGGTTTAACAGTCATTTCCGGCTGTGGGGTACCCGAAAGTGATATGGTCTTGTCTTCTATGACATAGGTTAAGGGCTGACCTTCTATGATCTTTTCCATAAACCGGGACAAAGGCATATTTTTGGCGTCGACGGTGACTGGCTCGGCTGATGCGATAACTTTTTTAGTTCCAAAAACAGTGTAACCACTTTGTTTTCTAATGGCGTCGATCACAGTCGAAAAGGGGATGTTTTTTCCTTTGAGTGTGATCTGCTGGGAATAGCTGGAGGCACTTACTGTCGTAAATCCCGCTATAAGTAAGAACATGATGATTTTCATCACTCGTGTAAAGTAATATATATTCATTAATTTTACGTTGGTTTAGTTGGTGCAATGTCTGCTTCTACGTTTTGGCTGGGCGGCACTAATCAGACCTTAGGGGGAAGGATGGCAGTCCTTTTCCCTTTCTGATTTTGGCGCTCTTTTTCGGGTCAGTTTTTTCTCATATGCGTTTTTGTTTTTTGGTTTACATTCTGTTCTTTTTTCCTTTTATGGTCAGTTTTCTGTGGAGTACATCAAGGCTATAGTCAATTTCGGCAACATCCAATAAGCGTAAAACAAGGCTGATGTTCTGGTTACGAAAGGCATCACCTACGAGTTCTTCTTTTGGTATTTCTTTGTCATATACAATATCCAGATCATACCAACGTCCGATATCATTCATGGTCTCTTCAAACGTTTTTCCGTCAAAACTAAACTTGCCATCTCGCCAGGCGGTATAATTAGCTGGATTTACGGATTTTACTGTCGTTTTTCCCATAGTGGTAATGGCCTGTTCGTTCGGCTTCAGGATAAAGCGGCCTTGCTGACCGCGGACCGCAACTTTTCCTTCAACAAGTGTCGTCTTGCCAGCTACTTGCCCGGCGTAGGCGTTCATGTTAAATTGCGTACCGAGGACTTCCACTTCCTGTTGCTTGCTGATGACTTTAAAGGGGATCTTCTCACCGCTTGTACGGAATATTGATTTCACTTGAAAAAAGGCTTCACCTTCCAGTTCGACAATACGTTCTTCCGCATTGAAGTGCAGCGGATATTTGATGGTACTCTGGGCATTGAGCCAGACCTGAGAACCGTCTGGTAAAATGATTTTATAAGTGCCTCCGCGAGGGGTATGAAGGGAAAGTAATTTTTGGGCATCTGCGGATTGTCCGGCTGCGGTGTTTTCTACCGGGCTACCGTCCGTGTAGGTGATTTTTTCTCCTGCTACAATACCTGCCTGGGAATTTTTCAGTTGAATTGTCCGCCCGTTGGAAAGGGTGAGCGTTGCTTTGTTGCCCCCAGGTTCAATGCTTGTCTGTACATGTTCCGAATTCCCGACTGGTGTGTTGTATTCCAGTACCATCCAGGTTCCAAATGCAACGATAAGTATTGCCGCTGCTGCTGCGGTTATCCAGCGGGCTTTAAACCGAATTTTGAGCGGTAGTTGAACCCGATCTTTTCCTACTTTAGACAACAGTTGGGCCAACATACGTGATTTGATCACATCATGGGATTCATCCGTTGTTGATGGGATAATTACCTGCTCGTCGTCATGGCTGTTATACCAATCCATTAGGATCTGCAGTTCCTCCGGACTGATACTTCCGTTATTAAATTTAAAAACTAAATGTTCTATATTTTCGGTGTTCAAGGGCATTATATTTGCTTTTCTACCTGTATAGACAGAAAAATATGGCCTAGGGGTGAGTGCAACTGATTAATTTTTGAAAAAAATATAAGCAGATATCAATGTGGTCAGCAAATTGATATTTCCCTGAATATCCCTGTTCGCTTTTTTGATATGTGATTTGATCGTGTTTTCCGAGAGATTTAATCTTTCGGCGATCTCTTTATTAGAAAGGCCTTCCTGCCGGCTAAGTTTAAAGACGATTTGACATTGAGGGGGAAGTGAGTTGATGGAATTGTCTATCTGCTCCTGTAATTCACGTATGATCAGCTGACGTTCTGGTGAAAGCAGGTTGATGTCTTTCGCGGGAGTATAGTTTTCGGACTTGATACGTTCACGATAGCGCCGATCCAGTATATTGAAGGATTGGTTACGTATGGCGCGGGCCAGGTAATTTGAAAGCTCAACTTTTGCAAGCGAAAAATCATCGCGCAGTTTCCAGAGCTTATACAGCACGTCTTGAACACATTCTTCAGCTTCTTCCTGATTGCCCAAACGATTAAAGGCTACTGCCAGCATTTTGTCCCAATAACGATTATAAATCTCTATCAATACACGTTCGTCACCATTTTGCATAAGTTGGACTAGCTCCTGATCTCCATATGATTGATATTGCCCCATTACTGTATGCCCTCGTTTGCAAATATATAATTTTCAGAGTTTTATATCGCGGCTAAATCTTTTGATTCTTTGCTCACGCGCCTCTTTTATCTCAAGGCTACCTTTTTGCCTAACCTGTAGCATAAAAGAGGCAGAGTTTTTAAACCTTTGTACGCTTTTACACCGTTTTTTTCTTTTTTCTTTTTTCCCGTTTAGCGGTAATATATTCCGAAGGGAATACACCAAACTGCTTATGGAAGTTTCTTCCAAATTGCCGGTAAGAATTAAAACCCACCCTTTCAGAGACTTCATAAATTTTATGTTCCTGATTAGCCAATAGTTCAGCAGCAATTTTCAAACGGGCCACATTAATCAATTCATTAGGGGATAGGTTAGAGATCTCTTTGATTTTGCGGTATAGCGTTGCCCTGCTCATGTTCATGACCGTAGCCAATTGATTCAGTAAAAAAAACTTTCCTGTTGGTTTTAAGATATATCCAGTCTTTATCCAGGCCCTCTAGTTTATAGGCGTATTCTGTCATTTCAGGAGCGGTAAAGCTTAATGCAGCAAAGTCGATACTAAATGAGGATTGATTATATTGAAGCGTGATGGTATCTGTGTTGGTGATCGATTTTTGTAAGGGAGAGCCCTTCTTATTTATTTCTAATTCCTTATTATATACCTGAAAACTCGTAATGTAAACAGGTGGAAGAAAAGTGTTTTTTATAAATTCGGCTGGATGATCTGGAAGGAAATGAAAGCACAGGGTATCACCCAATCTGCATTGATGGAGGCGCTCGATATGTCCGGTTTGCGACTAGGGGAGGTACTTAAAAAAGAGCAAATGGATGTGTATATTCTGGTAATGATCTGCGGGGTGCTCAAAAAGAATCTTTTTCAATACCTGGAAGTCGACGAACTGGAAAAAGTGCTTATGATTGATAGAATTAAAGTGCTAAAGGGAAGGATTGCGGACCTGGTGGATACCAGTACTGAGAAGGATATACTTTTGCAAAACAGAAATAGGGAGATCAGTCGCCTGCTAACCACAATCGAAAGACTTCGGAACGGGAATACCAAAGACTGAACTGAGAATTGTACTGGTAAAAAGACAACAGTACCTTGCCATCTGCTAAATAGAGAATTTTTACACAATTGCCGGATATCTTTGTTTAAAAGTTCATTGCTACGTGGTTAAAAATAATCTGGTTCTTTTTCTATTGAAAAATGAGGATAATGGTGCCGCCTATAATCATCAATACGGCAATTACTGTTTTATAGGTAAGGGGCTCCCCAAGAAAAATAACAGATAACAATAAGACAATGGCTACACTGGCCTTGTCTACCGGAGCGACCTGCGAAACCTTGCCAATTTGCAAGGCTTTGAAGTAAGATATCCAGGACAATCCTGTTGC
>CBFGNP010000185.1:0-7369 GCA_965650095.1 uncultured Pedobacter sp.
AGGAGAATTCAGGTCCTCTTTGCCGGTACATCCTTATTTTCTCGACAAAGACGATGCCTCCCTATTCATTTCACTGTTTTCTTCTCCATTCGAAAAAATAAACGAAATAAATCTTGAGAATGAGACCAGACGGTTAATCCTGGATAAAATACTGGTTTACTACGCATTACACACCGCTTCTTTTGGGGATATCCGCTCGCATCAGGTGTTGGAAGAGGTTCTGTCTTAGAAAATGACATTTATTTTTGCAAAAATGATTTAAGGGTGTATATTTGCAATCCCAAACCCAGGGGAGATTAGCTCAGCTGGTTCAGAGCACCTGCCTTACAAGCAGGGGGTCACTGGTTCGAACCCAGTATCTCCCACCACAATGGACAACCACGGTAACTCCGGAGTTGTCCATTTTTTTTGTTGCGATAATTCGCCTGTCTGGCGAAGACGATTGAATATTTAATTTTTATTAATTATTATTGTTCACATGGCAAGATTTATTCTGACTTTCCTGAGCTTCAGCTTTGCGCTGTCTGGATTACTATATTCTCATAGCTACGCGCAGCAGGCGGTTCAGATAAACGATAAGGAAGCACATCATATTTTTAATTATGGAGAGATAGAATCGTTTGAAGATCAGTCCGCCAAGCTAACCTTAGCAGACGTCCGCAAACCCCGGACAGATTCTCTGTTTAAAAGGAGTGATACTTATACACCAAAAAACTTTAACCGTAATTCAACCTACTGGTATAGAATAAAAATTAAGGGCTCGGTACATTCAAAAGAACGATGGGTACTTGAATTTTTTGATCAAACCATTGATGACATCCGTTTTTATGCACCTGATGCTAAAAACAATTACACGGAATCCAGATTTGGTGCTCAATATAAATTTGCACAAAGAGCGTATGTGCATAAAAACTTTTTATATGACCTCGACCATTCCATTCCAACGGAAAGGACCTATTATATCAGGATTAAATCATTACAGCAGGCAAGTGTTATTGTTGTGTTGAGAAACATCAGGTGGTTTGTACGCTACGCCACAGAAGAGTACATTTTATTCGGTATCTTTTATGGCATGGTAGCCGTGTTTAGTTTCTATAACCTATTGATGTTTGTTGCGGTCAGACAAAAGCAATACCTCTACTACATTTTGTATAACTTAAGTATAGGCCTGTACGAAATGTGCGCCGATGGAATTGCCTTTCAGTATTTATGGCCTAATCATCCGGAATGGAATCGGTATGCCTATGGGCCGGCTTTATACCTGAGCAGTGTCTTTGGGCTGCTTTTTACTTTGAACTTTCTATATCTCAGGAACAAAGCCCCGCGCCTTTACTGGCTGATCATTGCCGTAATCCTGCTTAGAACCATTTTCTTTGTCTTTTGCCTGTTTAACCCCGACCTCTTTATCAATAAGCCGGTTGAACTTATTCCCCTCGTTGTGGCGCTTGGCTCCGGAATCTACATCTGGAAGAGGGGTTACAGGCCCGGCCGGTTTTTTGTAGTCGGCTACTCTTTTCTTTTGCTTGGATTTGTGGTTAAGATCCTGGTGCTTTTGAATGTCTCTTGGTTACCCTACGGACCGATAACGCATTATAGTTTAAGTTTCTGCTTTGTCATTGAAATGGTGCTGGTTTCTTTTGCCATTGGTGATAACATCCGGACTTTAAGAAAGAAAAAAGACAAAGCTCAGAAAAGAATGATCAGCCAGCTGCAGATCAATGAAAGATTGAAAGATACGCTGAATAAGGAACTGACAAAACTGGTAGATGAACGGACAAAAGATGTAAGAGATAAAGCCGCAATTATTGAGAAGCAAAATGAAGAGATCTCGATGATGAACGCAATGCTGGAGAAAGACAATCAGGAGCTGCACCTGAATATTGAAAAGGTAACCAGAGCGAGGGTAATGTCGCACGAAGTAGATTTTGCCGAGTTTAGTAAAATCTATCCGGACAGGGAAACCTGCTTCAAATACCTATCTGAACTAAAATGGATAAACGGTTATGCCTGCCGTAAATGCGAGAATACCCATTACCTCTCGGGCTTTTTGCCCTTTAGCCGCAGGTGTACAAAGTGCGGATATGATGAGTCCGTCATTGCTTATACCATTTTCCAAAACACCAGGATCCCTATTAATAAAGCATTTTATATGCTTTTCCTGGTTTACTCTACTAAAGGCAAAATCTCCTCATATAAATTATCTCAGTTACTGTTGATCAGGCAAAGCACCTGCTGGGCTTATAACAGTAAAATGCAGAAGATATTGGAGGAAAGAAAGAAAGAACTCAAAAATGCAGGCGAAGGAGGCTGGAACAAGTTAATTTTTGAATTATAAAGACAGCCTTTTTGTTGATAAATGGCATCTAATCTACATTTAGATGCCATTTTTTTGTTTTTTTTTAAATGTTTTTTTAGCGTATCGGTACAAAACGACAATACCTGCTTAACAGGTTATAATCAATGAAAAATCTGTCTGAAGGTTGTTGGTTAACCGTATAGGTTTTTTATTTAACTTATTATTTATCAGCATGTTATGTGTTATTTTTTTGGACTTGTCATTTGGTTCGAATAGCTTTACATCATCAAATCTTATTCTAACCAAATAAACAATGGACAAAATTTATCTGAACAAAACAATCCACTTTAGCTAGGAAACTAAGAAAGACATTAACCAGTGTCTTAGTGAACCTCATTCGAACCAAATTCTAACCAAACCAAACTAAATGAAGAAACATAGACTTACTCTTTTTTAGGCTGAACATGCCCCTGTTGCGGGCTATGTTATGCACAGGCTATTTCGAAACCATCATCTTTTAACTGAGATGAATTGGGATCAATTCTGATTCTTTTGAATTTTCGATTTCATTAAGACAATTATGATAACTGTCAATGGAACGTTATTGCCTGGAATTTATTGATCAATTAACTCTTTAATCCACCATTAAAAGTATGATAAACCCGACATGATTAAAATCATCATTAACATACAGATACATGATTGTTTTAATCATCAAAGGCTCCATCTAGCAATTAAAAAACAATGAATAAACAGATGAAATTTAAATTATATGATGATTTACGGTCTCGGGTGTTCACTAATTTATCTGATAATTATGAATAGAGATTTAAAAAAGATAGTACTGAACCGCTGGAGTGCTTTATTTATTCTTTTACTCATTTTCAGCGCTCAAAATGTGATGTCCCAGGGGCTGGTGAAAGTAAGGGGGACGGTAAAAGACAGTGTGGGTGGTATGCCGGGCGTAAATGTTTCCGTTGTGGGAACAAAAATAGCAACCTCAACAGACGGCAGCGGGCAGTATAAAATTGAAATGCCCAAGACAGGTGTTTTAATGATCTCTTTTACCGGATATGTAACCCAAAAATTTGAAATCAAAAATTTAAAAATTTCTCCCACGGGCGATTACGTTGTAAATGTTACCATCGTACCTGACGAAAATTCTCTTGATGAGGTTGCAGTTGTGGGCTTTGGTACACAGAAGAAGATAACGATGGTTGGTTCGGTTACGACAATTAATCCCAAGGAGCTAAAAGGCCCGACCAGTAATCTTACACAAATGCTGCAGGGACGTTTGGCAGGGGTAATTGGCTACCAGAGCGGTGGTGAGCCCGGTTCTGATAATGCCAACTTTTATGTTAGGGGTCTGGGCTCTTTTGGCGCGGGAAAGGTTGATCCCTTGATCCTAATCGATGGGATCGAATCCACCCAAAATGACCTGGCCCGTTTACAGGCAGATGATATCGCGAGTTTCTCTGTATTAAAAGATGCAACGGCTGCGGCGGTTTACGGTGCACGCGGTGCCAATGGGATTATATTAGTAAAAACAAAGGAAGGCGTACCTGGAAAGACGAAATTTACTTTGCGGACAGATCATACCGTATCCGGCAACACGGATAACCTGAAGTATACGGATAACATTACCTATATGAATATGGCCAATGAAGCGGCGCTAACAAGGAACCCCTTGAACCCCCTGCCATATTCTCAAACCAAAATAGACCGTACCGCTTCCGGAACGGCGAATCCATATTTGTATCCAAGCAATGACTGGATCAAACAGATCATAAAAGACTATACCTATAACCAACGGTTCAATATGAGTGTAACCGGTGGTGCAGATAAGGCCAACTATTATGTTGGCGGGACTTTTAATATCGACAATGGGATTTACAAAGTAGATAAGCTGAATAATTTTAACAGCAATGTTAAACTGATCAACTATTCCTTAAGATCGAATGTCACACTCAACCTGACACCTACAACCAGGGCCGACATCAGGGTATACGGACAGTTTGATGATTATAACGGTCCACTTGGAAGTGGCAAGGATGTTTTTCAGCGGGCAATGTTTGCCAACCCGGTAAATTTTCCGATGCGTTTTCCTTCAGATTATGCCCCCAAAATTAAACATGTTTTATTTGGAAATGCCGTGATACAGACTGTGCCAGGATCGATATTGGGAGGTAACCTATACATCAATCCATATGCAGATCTTGTAAGGGGGTACAGGCAGTCCAACACTTCCAATTTGCAGCCGCAGATAGAGATAACCCAGGATCTCAGGAATATTCTCCCCGGGCTAAAAGCCCGCTTTATGGGATATGTACAGCGTAATGGCAGTTATGAGGTTGCACGTGCTTATAGCCCGTTCTACTATAGCGCTAACTCTATTGACGGTAGTGACATTACCCTCACTGAAATAAATAATGGGGGACCAACCAATATAGGGCCGGCTGGTAGTGAATATCTGAGTTATGGCGAGGGTGGAAAAGATATTAAGTCTTCTTTGTACACCGAGGCGGCTTTAAACTACAACCAGGTATTTAAAAAAAATACAGTAAGTGGAATGCTGGTGGGAATTTTGCGGAATTCGCTGTCAGGCAATGCAGGTAGTTTACAAAATTCACTGCCGAAGCGAAATGTCGGCTTGTCAGGAAGGTTCACCTATGGCTACGACGACAGGTACCTGACAGAGTTTAACTTTGGTTATAATGGAACGGAGCGCTTTGCTAAAAAGAACCGTTTTGGATTTTTTCCTTCTATTGGAGTTGGTTACGTGGTATCGAACGAAAAATTCTTTAAACCTTTAACCAATGTGCTTAATCTGTTAAAATTCAGGGCATCATATGGTTTGAATGGAAATGATCAGATTGGAGAGGATGAGGACAGGTTCTTTTATTTGTCAAATGTAAACCTTACCAACGGCCCCGGCGCCACGTTTGGTGAAGATCCGGCTACTGCATACTCCAGAAACGGGATTACCATATCCAGGTATGCAAATTCAGCAATCACCTGGGAAGAATCCAGACAGCTCAATCTGGGGATGGACTTTTCTTTATTTAATGCCGTAAATATTACGATAGATGCCTATCAAAAAAGAACCTCAAATATTTTGCAGCTGCGAAGCGGTATTCCTACAACCATGGGATTACTGGCAGATGCAAGTGCAAATGTCGGCATATCTGAAAGTAAGGGGATAGATTTTCAAACAGATTATAGCAAGTCTTTTAAAAAGGGCTGGATCCAGGTTCGGGGCACCTTTACTTATGCAAGCAATAAAATCGTGAAATATGATGAACCAACTTATCCTTCAAACCTCACGAATTTATATAGGGTAGGGCATTCCTCCGGCGAGATGATGGGATATATTGCCGAGCGTTTATTTACAGATGACATAGAAGTTGCAAACTCCCCAAGCCAGGCCGCACTGGCAGGAAATACAGCCGTCAGGGGTGGCGACATCAAATACAGGGATGTAACCGGTGATGGGGTTATAAATGGTGATGACCGGGTTTATATGGGGCTTCCGGGTACTCCCGAAATCACCTACGGCTTTGGATTTTCGGCATCCTACGGAAGTTTTGACCTGAGTACACAGATGCAGGGGAATGCACGCATTGCTTTTTTTGTAAACAGTGGTGGGTTTGATCTGGACGATTTGAGCAAAAGTGGTATAGCACCTTTTCAGCAAATTGCTGGTTACCAAACCGGCCTTTTACAGGCGGTGGCCGACAATCATTGGTCTGAGGACAGCCGTAATTCTTACGCTTTCTTTCCCCGCTTAAGTAGTGTGCCAACACCTAATAATTACGTCAATTCAAGCTGGTGGTTGCGTAATGGGGCATTTTTGAGACTTCAGCAGGTGGAAGTAGGGTATACACCTAAAGCTAAATTCAGAGCAAAATTTGGTTTGGCCAATTTCCGGGTTTATGCCAGTGCAAGAAATCTTTTTGTAATGAGCAAGTTCAAATTGTGGGATCCGGAAGTACGCGGAAATGGACTCGATTATCCACTTCAACGGGTCTATAATTTAGGTGTTAATATAGGGTTTTAGTCTTAACTGATGATTTAATATAACATAAGATGAATAATATAATGCGATCAAAAAGAATCTGGCCAATATTGGTTCTGCTAATATTTGTGAGTTCTTCCTGCAAGAAATTCCTGGACGTTGTTCCTGATAACGTTCCCACAATTGACAATGCCTTCACCAGTAAAAACGAGGCAGAAAAGTTTTTGTTTACCTGCTATTCTTATTTGCCCAGAAATGGGGATGCTATGGCCAATCCCGGTTTTCTATCCGGAGATGAAATGTGGATCCCTAACAGCAGACGCGGTACATTTGATACACGAGGTGGACTGATGCTCTGGGATATTGCACTTGGGCGTCAAAATTCGGCAAATCCAATCGGCGGACTCTGGACCGGCAGGTACCAGGCCATCAGGCAGTGCAACATCTTCCTTGAAAATGTCAGTGACGAAGATAAAGTATTTGATCTGACAGCAGATATGCGGGCGCGATGGTTAGCGGAAGTGAAAATTTTAAAAGCCTTTTATAATTTTCAGTTGCTAAGGATGTATGGCCCCGTACCAATTGTTGATCAAAACATCGACATCGATGCGCCTGCCTCGGATATGATGGTAAGCAGGATGCCTTTTGATGAATGTGTAAACTATATCGTAAATCTAATTGATACTGCTGTACCTGCCTTACCCGTGGTGATAGGGGACAGAGCCAATGAACTGGGTAGAATGACGCAGCCGATTGCCTTAGCCATCAAGGCTAAACTTTTAGTGATGGCCGCCAGCCCCTTATTTAATGGTAATCCCGATTACAGTGGACTGGTCAATAAGGATGGTACCCCATTGGTGAGCACCACTTTTGACAAAACAAAATGGGACCGCGCAACCCTGGCAGCAAAAGCAGCCATTGACATTTGCGAGCAGGCAGGGATCAAGTTGTACACTGCGATTCCGTCATCGGTACTTTCTCCTTTTACAAACCAACAGATGACCTTGAGAAATACAATTTCTGAAAGGTGGAATTCAGAGCGGATCTGGGGCTTATCC
>CBFGNP010000186.1:0-7353 GCA_965650095.1 uncultured Pedobacter sp.
ATGTAGATTTTGCTCCTGACCGTGTGGCCATGCAGGATGCTACTGCACAAATGGCTTTATTACAGTTTATGCAGGCTGGCAGACCACAGGTAGCTGTTCCTTCCACTGTTCACTGTGACCACCTGATTACCGCTAAGCTTGGCGCTGAGATCGACTTGCCTGCAGCAAATACAGAAAGTAAAGAAGTTTTTGACTTTTTAGCTTCCGTTTCAAACAAATATGGCATTGGTTTCTGGAAACCGGGTGCGGGTATCATCCACCAGGTGGTATTGGAAAATTATGCATTCCCAGGTGGAATGATGATCGGTACAGACTCACACACTGTAAATGCCGGTGGTTTGGGTATGGTTGCCATTGGCGTTGGTGGTGCTGATGCCTGTGATGTAATGGCTGGTTTGCCATGGGAACTTAAGTTCCCTAAGTTGATTGGAATTAAATTAACAGGAAAGCTAAACGGATGGACTTCTCCTAAAGATGTGATCCTGAAAGTGGCCGGTATATTAACCGTTAAAGGGGGTACCGGTGCCATTGTTGAATATTTTGGAGAGGGTGCAGAAAACTTAAGCTGTACGGGCAAAGGAACCATTTGTAATATGGGTGCTGAAATTGGCGCTACGACTTCTACTTTCGGCTATGACGAGAGCATGGAGCGTTATTTGCGTGCAACCGGCAGAGCAGATGTAGCTGATGCGGCAAATGCGGTCAAAGAACACCTGACCGGGGATCCTGAGGTGTACGCTGAGCCGGAAAAATATTTTGATCAACTGATCGAGATCAACCTTTCAGAACTTGAGCCTTACCTGAACGGGCCCTTTACACCGGATCTGGCTACACCGATTTCTAAAATGAAAGAAGTAGCTGCTGCTAACGGATGGCCATTGAAAGTAGAATGGGGGTTAATTGGTTCTTGTACGAACTCATCTTACGAAGATTTATCAAGAGCCGCATCAATTGCCCAGCAGGCAATTGATAAGGGTTTAACAACTAAAGCAGAGTTTGGTATCAACCCGGGATCTGAACAGGTACGTTATACCGCAAATCGCGATGGTCTACTGGGAACTTTTGAAGACCTGAATGCTACTATCTTTACGAATGCCTGTGGACCATGTATTGGTATGTGGGACAGGGTTGGTGCAGAGAAACAAGAGAAAAACACCATAGTGCACTCTTTTAACAGGAACTTCGCAAAACGTGCTGATGGTAATCCAAATACCTTTGCTTTTGTAACTTCTCCGGAAATTGTAGCTGCAATTGCCATTGCAGGTGATCTTAGCTTTAACCCATTGACGGACACTTTAACCAACAACCAAGGTGAGCAGGTTAAATTAGATCCGCCTAAAGGAGATGAACTTCCACTAAATGGCTATGCTGTTGAAGACGCAGGTTATCAAAAACCGGCAGAAGATGGCAGTGGCGTACAGGTACTCGTTTCTCCAACTTCACACAGGTTACAATTGCTTGATCCGTTTGAAGCATGGGAAGGTACAGATCTTAAGGGCTTAAAACTATTGATCAAGGCAAAAGGTAAATGTACTACGGATCACATCTCTATGGCTGGTCCATGGTTAAAATTCCGCGGCCATTTAGACAACATTTCCAACAATATGCTGATCGGCGCGGTTAACTTCTTCAATGACAAAACCGACCATGTAAAAAATGAATTGACTGGTGAATATGGTCCGGTACCTGCAACACAACGTGCCTATAAAGCAGCAGGAATAGGTTCAATTGTAGTCGGTGATGAAAATTACGGAGAAGGATCGAGTCGCGAACACGCGGCCATGGAGCCCCGTCACTTAGGCGTTCGTGCGGTATTGGTAAAATCTTTTGCCCGTATCCATGAAACCAACCTGAAAAAACAAGGGATGCTTGGATTGACCTTCGCCAATAAAGAGGATTATGACAAGATCCTGGAAAATGATACCGTTGACATTGTAGGCTTAACAACTTTTGCGCCTAATGTTCCTTTAACATTGGTATTGAATCATGCCGATGGATCGAAGGAAGAAATTGTTGTTAACCACAGCTACAACCTGCAACAGATTGAATGGTTTAAAGCGGGCGGAGCTTTGAACATCATCCGACGCGAAGCTGCGGCTAAAGCTGGATTATAAAACTGGCTCCGGTCATCAAACTGAATAAAATAGTTAATCCCATGCCGAATAAAACCAGCATGGGATTTTTTTATTCAAATTCGCATCCACAATCAAAACAATGATTGGTTTTCTTTACGCTAAAAGGATAGATCATCAGTAAAAAAGAAACAATTACAGTAAGCAGGCCAAAGCGCCTTTTGGTGGCCTGTACGTAACCTACATTTGTGGAGCCACAATCAGGACAGGTCGTAAGGCTTTGAATCTCTCCGGTCGGGCTTTCAAAGTCCTCTTCAACAACTTCATTCAAGGCTGCCTCTATTCCTTCATCCTGAAGAATGTCTCTTGCTGTTGCAATATCTCTTTCAAATAAATGCAACTTAACTCCGCCCAGAGCCTGTGTGTACAAGGGATTGATGGTGATGGTATTTTCATCGGAAAGGAAACACTGCACACCGGCATCCATCAGTCTGGACTTTACAATGTTGGCTTCAATAGGATTATAAAAAGTTTCAAATATGATAATCTTGTCCATACCTCAATGCGTTTGTATATCAAATATACCTAAAATACTAGTGGCTTAAGAAAGCTTTAAACCAAAGACCTGAATCCTTGATCGTTCGCTGTTGAGTCTTAAAATCGGTATATACCAATCCAAACCTGGCATTAAAACCTTCAGCCCATTCAAAGTTATCCATCAGTGTCCAGGCCATATACCCGGTAATATTCAGCCCTTCCTGCTTTGCCTTCAGCAGCGCTGCTAAATATTGCTCAAAATAGGCTATACGCTCCTGGTCATGTACCTGCTGATTGATAAGCTTATCCCGATAAGCCGCCCCATTTTCTGTGATCATTAAACTTCTGATATTCGGATACGCGGAAAACTGCTTAATGATATTATAAAAACTATTGGCATTGATTTCCCAGCCCATTGCCGTATGCGGTTTTTTCCGGCTCCTGGCTTTCACCTCCCAAGCCTGAACTATCGGAATAAAGGCATTGTACTTTATGGTTAAAGGAAAATAGTTCTGGATACCGATAAAGTCGAAGTCGAAAGTGAGCCGCTCTGTATGCCGCCAGGTCGCATGTTGAATGGAAAACCTTTCCATGACTTCCCAGTCGGCCGTTGGATAACCCATTCCCAACAAAGGTTCAATAAACAAGCGGTTCATCAGGCAATCCACCCGTTTTGCAGCAAGCAGATCCGATTCACTCTGTGTATAGGGAATAATTTCGGAGCAGGAAAAGCTGGTTCCCAGGTGTGCATTTTGAATTTCCGCCCTTAGTATCCTGCCTCCGTCAGCCTGTGCCATTGCAGTATGGTGAACTGCAGAAAAGAAATTGGTCAGCCCAGTTTTACCGGGCGCATGGACACCCAGCATATACCCCAGGGAAGTAAAGCCAAAAGGCTCGTTCAGTACGATCCAGTTCTTTACTTTATCGCCATATTCCCTTGCACATATACTTACAAAATGATTAAAATAATTGTTAATAGAAAATGCCGTCCAGCCCCCCTCATCTTCCAAAGCCTGTGGCAGATCCCAATGATACAGTGTAATATAGGGTTCGATTCCCTGCAACAGACATTCATCGATTACCCGGTGATAAAAGTTAAGGCCCTCCTGATTAACAAGCCCCTTGCCCCCTGGTAGAATGCGCGGCCATGAAACCGAGAAACGAAAAACGCCAAAGCCCAGGAACTTAACCAGGGCAATATCTTCTTTATAGCTGTGATAGAAATTACAGGCGGCAGTTAATTGATGTCCCTTCTTTATTTTTCCCGATCTTTTAGAGAAGGTATCCCAAATCGACAATCCCTTGCCATATGCCTCTGCAGCACCTTCAATCTGAGGAGCAGCAGTAGCCAGCCCCCACAAAAAATCTTTTCCAAAATCAGACGCCTTTATCATATTATTTTTGTCAAAAAGGCAATATGGCAATCATTTATGAAGTTAATGTTAAGCCTATCTCTTTGAGTAGTAAAGCCGCATTAAAAGTAGTACACGGTCCATGCTTTATTTTATAGTCAAAATTCATTTCTCCTTCGGCGATCTGTATATCAAAATGATAATTTCTGACCTGATGGGGATAGCTGCCCTCCATTTCTGACAATTGAAGGTCGTGGGTGGCAAATAAGGCTGGCGTACCTCGTTCAATCAGCTTTTCTATAAAGACCTTTGAACCAAGGTATTTGTCCCTGCTATTTGTTCCACGGAGCATCTCATCAATCAACACAAAAGAATCCCTGTTTGTCTGGATTGCATCCAGAATCATTTTTAGCCGGTTAAGTTCGGCCTTAAACGTCGAAGTATGGTCATTTAGCGAGTCTTTGATCCGCATATACGACAATATTTTAAAGTTAGAAACCGACATCTGCGCGGCGCAGACCGGGGCGCCCGCAAAGGCCAGCGACATATTAATTCCCACGGTACGCAGAAAGGTACTTTTACCTGCCATGTTAGAACCCGTTACGATGTCAACTGTAGGACGCTCAGCCAGATTAAAATCGTTCAGCACACGTTCAGCATCAGGGATGAGAGGATGTCCCAGATGGATAGCTTTCAGACGGAACGAGTCCTCAATTGCCGGAAAATTCCATTCTGGCTCGTTATATGCCAGGGTGGCAAAAGAAATCAGCTCTTCAAAGCTGCTGATGCGCGCTAGTCCATGGATCGTCTGTGCTGCCGATTGATCATACCAATTGCTCAGATTGATGCAACATTTAAGGTCCCACAACAGAAAGAGATTTAAAAAGGCACTTACAATGATGTTCAGGCGGGCATCAAATGCCTGAATTATGGACGACAGTTGTTTAATCTGAGCACTTAATGGCTGAACAGAGGTGCTGGCATTGAAAAAATTTCTGATATAAGTACTGCTCCACTTTACGTCTTCGGTCCATTTGATGGTTCCCGAAAATGCATTTAGCAGTGCTGAGCCTTTGCTAAAGCCATTATACACCCGGTTGATCTGAGAAAGTTTAAAGAAGGTAATGCCTGAATTTAATACGAGTATCAGCGCAAGGAACTGCCAAAGTATTCCGCCAAATGCTATACCTAATGCAAACATGCTAAGCGTTAGAAATGGGACAAGCCTGACATACAGGCGAACTGCTTTATTGCGTGTGAAATTTAACTGCTCCGGCAGCTCATGCTCCAACTTGTTTTTAATGACGCGCAGTTGTGTCGGTTTATGATCCTGCAGCTGGGCCCTGAAATGAAACGTTTGTGCGATATGCTGTTTAAGTTCCGCAATAGCCGCCTGTCTTTGTAATATAGTGACTTTATCAGCGGGTATGCTCAGATTTCCGGCCAAAAGGTCCAGGCCCTGCTGTGTATTACAGCGGTTTATAAAGGCATATAAAGAGCCTTGTCCGAAAATATCCAGATCCGAAGAGTAGGGATGCTGCTCATCCAGGTAGCCTTCTCCATGGTCATAGCCGTTTTTACCGGTTGTAAGCTGATCAATCTCGTTCTGATAAATCCATAAAAGCTGTCTGGCATAAGTTAATTCATCCTGAACGACGGTCTGTTTTTTCACCAGGAACAGGAATAGTAGGAAGGGCACCATAAGCAACACACCAAAGAGCCATTCAAAACCAAAATTAATAATAAGCGCAATGAGCAGGATCTCGGCAATGAACAAGCCTAACCTGGAGAACGAAATGTGATTTAGTTTGCGGCTAAGCTTATTGATGGCTGTTTGTTGCTGCTCAGCATAATTTTGATAGCCGCTTAGAATGCTATGTTTTGTTTTTACCATTATATTTGATTCCTGATTGATTTACTGCGCTCAGCTTTGACCATACTTAGCATAAGATGTTACGAAGCGTTTAAGTGATAAAGATAAAATAAATGAAGATTACTTTACTGGTTGTCGGCAAAACAGAAGATAAGTACCTGATAGAAGGCATTGAGAAATATCTGAACAGGTTGAAGCACTATATTGGTTTTAACCTGATGGTGATACCCGATATAAAGAATACGAAAAACCTAAGCGAAGCGCAGCAAAAAGCGAAAGAGGCGGAACTCATCCTTAAGCAGATCAGCAACCTTGATACGGTGATATTGATGGATGAAAAGGGGAGGAAATATACTTCTGTGGCCTTTTCAAATTATTTAAACAAACAGATGATTGGCAGTGTTCAACAATTGGTATTTGTTATAGGCGGACCATATGGGTTTGATGAGAGCGTTTACAAACGTGCCAACGGGAGCATGTCGCTTTCGGACATGACCTTTTCTCATCAGATGGTCCGGCTGTTCTTTGTAGAACAGCTATACAGGGCGTTCAGCATATTAAAAGGCGAGCCCTATCACCACGAGTAATTTAAACCTGCTTGTGGAAATTAAAACAGAAAGGCATCATTTAATAAAAGGAGGTTATTATGTTACCCGGAGACTATAAAAGAAATTATAAATTTAAAAGCGACACAAAAAAAGATAGGGTAAGTTACCTCATTGCCATCATCCTATCGGTAATTGCCTTTCTGCTAATCTGGTATTTGTTTTAAAGACCTGATACAAAAAAAGGGCACCATGGATGCCCTCTTATAATTAATGAAGTGTCAAAATTAACTAAACACCTTTTTTGCTTGTCATATTAGCCTTTTTAGCTGGCTGCGCGGTTTTGCTCGGTGCTTTTGCATTTGATGGCTTTGGAGCGACCTTAGGCTTCTTATCTGATTTCTCTTCCGCTTTTAGGGCATCGTGATCATCACCTGCTGCAGGAGCTTCCTCACTGAACAAAGGAAGATCTTTAAGAATATGATACCAGCTTACGATCTTCTTCATATCTGAAGCATACACCTTCTCTCCATCGTGATCTGGTGCGACTTCTTTGAAAAATGCTTTAAGCACCGCCGACTCAGCTTTTGCATCAGGAACGTTCCCTTTGGCAGCAACCATATTTGCCAATACATTGGTTAATTTTAAATCCTCATCCTCACCATATACCGTAATATCTTCTAATGACGCCAATTTCGTTGTAGTCATATTGGCTACAATTTTAACTTTCTGTGCATCCAGGCTTTCAAGAACATATCCTGCTTTATTCTGACCGACAAGCTTAAATAATCCCGGTCTTCCAGATACTGCTACAATTCCTCTTAAATTCATATCGTTTGTATTTGAGAAGTTAGAACTAATCTTCTATTACTTCAATGCTTAAAATTTTATCACCTTGTTTAATGCTGTCGACAACATCAACATTTTCTACCACTTTACCAAAACAGGTGTGGTTTCTGTCAAGATGAGCAGTA
>CBFGNP010000187.1:0-7333 GCA_965650095.1 uncultured Pedobacter sp.
GCTTAAACAAGGACCTGATGGGTGGCAATTATAAGGGCTATACACCTTTTATTGATTCCCTGGTTTCACAAAGCTTTACCTTTACGCATACTTATGCCAATGGGCGAAAATCTATAGATGCCTTGCCATCCGTAATCTCAGGAATTCCTTCCATAAGGGAACCTTTTGTGCTTTCCATTTATTCGGGCAATAAAACCACGAGTATTGCAAAGCTTCTGGGTGATGAAGGTTATGAGACTGCATTTTTTCATGGGGCACCCAATGGATCAATGGGCTTTTCGTCTTATACCCATCTTGCGGGAATCAAACACTATTTTGGTCAGAATGAATATAAAAAAACCGGTGATTCTGATGGCACCTGGGGCATCTGGGACGACCCTTTTATGCAGTATATGGCCGTGACCATGAACACGTTGAAACAGCCTTTTTTCTCGGCTTTTTTCTCTTTATCCTCTCATCACCCCTTCCGATTGCCGGATGAATATGTAGGCAAATTTTCAAAAGGCCCGCTGCCGGTTCAGGAAGTGATCGGTTACACGGATATGGCCCTGCGTAATTTCTTTAAAACAGCATCGGCCATGCCATGGTATAAAAACACTTTATTTGTATTGTGTGCGGACCATGCAACCGTATCTTATTTTCCCGAATACCAGACCACACCTGGCTATTTTTCTATTCCTATTGTATTTTATTACCCTGGCGGCAAGCTAAAAGGAAAAACAGATAAAATTGTGCAGCAGATAGATATCATGCCAACCGTTTTAAACTATCTGAACTATAATAAACCTTATTTCGCCTTGGGATTTGATGCCTTTAATGATAAACAAGATAATTTTGCGGTAAACAATAACGACGGAACTTTCAGCTTTTACCAGGGCGACTATCTGCTGGTTAACGATGGAAAGATCAACCTGTCGCTGTATAATTTAAAGACCGACCGCTTAACTGCCCACAACCTACTGGAGAAAGAACCCCTGGTAGCCGAAAAAATGGAGAAATACCTGAAAGCCTTTATCCAGCAATACAATAACAGGATGATTGAGAATAAACTAACGGCTAAATAATTCCATGCGTAAATTTCTGTTAAAAATTATAGACTTCTTTTACAAACCGTTTTCGCGCTGGATATCACTGCATACCTTCAGGTATATCGCATCGGGGGGGACAACCGCTGCCAGTGGCATTGTCATTTACTATATTGTTTACAACTGGATCCTGGAACAGCAGGATGTACACCTGGACATGCCACCGCTACCGGGGCTGATCACTGCACCGATCGCCGCTTTTATTATTGAATCTGTGATCACTTTTTTTATTGGGTTTATGCTCAATAAATATTTGATTTTTACCAAATCAGATTTAAAGGGCAGAATTCAGCTGTTCCGTTACGGATCAGTGGTTGCGACCAACATCTTACTGAATTATGCCATGCTCAAAGTACTGGTGGAAGCCTTCGGTTTTTATCCTACCATATCCAAAATTATCATCACCACCATACTCGCTGTATTTAGTTATTTTTCCCAGAAGCATTTTAGCTTCAGGGTTAAAAAACATCCTTAACCAAATTTCATTCAAGCTTTATTACGTTACCTAATATTTGCGTAACTTTACCCCTCCGCTTATAATTTAAGCGCCATAAACGGGGAAATATACAATGAGCGATTTTAATGACTTCAATAATCCGCAGGTGGCCAAACTGCCAAAGCATTTAAGACAATTTATTGTTGAGCAGCACTATGAAAAATACACGCCGATAGACCAGGCAGTCTGGCGTTATGTGATGCGCCAGAATTATAGTTATTTAAAACATGTGGCTTTTTATCCTTACATCAAAGGGCTGCAGCGCGCAGGCTTAAGTATTGAGTACATTCCAGATCTGCAAACGATGAACGATAACCTGGGCAAAATAGGCTGGGGTGCAGTTACCGTGGATGGTTTTATCCCACCTGCAGCGTTTATGGAATACCAGGCATACCGTGTTCTGGTCATTGCGGCTGACATCCGCCAGATCAATCACATTGAATATACCCCCGCGCCAGATATCATTCATGAATCGGCCGGCCATGCACCGATCATTGCAGATACCGACTATAACAACTACCTGAGCTATTTTGGCTCGATAGGCGCAAAAGCCATGTTCTCTTCCAAAGATTTTGAGCTGTATGAGGCCATCCGTAACCTCTCCATTTTAAAGGAAGCAGCGGATGCCCCGGAAGAAGATATCGCCAGATCAGAAAAACACCTGCAGCAAATTTCTGAAAACATGGGTGAGCCCTCGGAAATGGCCTTGTTAAGCCGCCTGCACTGGTGGACTGTAGAGTACGGCCTGATCGGTACCCTTGAAGATCCAAAAATATATGGTGCGGGATTGCTTTCCTCCATTGGCGAAAGTTCGACCTGTATGCGTAAGGAAGTAGAAAAGTTATGGTACAACATCGATACCCTTAATTACAGTTACGACATTACCAAACCCCAGCCACAGTTATTTGTAACGGAAACTTTCCAGAACCTCATTGATGTGCTGGAAACCTTTGCAGATACTATGGCTTTTAGAAAAGGTGGTGCAGAAAGTGTGATAAAAGCGATTGAATGTAAGAACCCGGCCACAGCGGTGTACAGCTCAGGCTTGCAGGTAACCGGTGTGTTTACCGATATGGGCATCGACAGCAACGATGAACTTACCTTTATAAAAACTACCGGGCCCTCGGCATTGGCGATTGGCAATGAACAGCTGGAAGGCCATGGTAAATTTCATCACAGGGATGGATTCTCCTCACCGGTCGGCAAACTTAAAGACATCGCTAAACCTGTGGAGGATATGGATCTCCCCGAACTAGCTGATTGTGGAATATACCCTGATCACCTGGCGATCCTGGAATTTGAAAGCGGCATCACGGTAAAGGGCCTGGTAAAAGTCATTCACCGGCTTAAAGACAAGACCCTGCTCATCACTTTCGAAGACTGTACCGTTAAAGAAAGCAATGGAAATGTGCTTTTCCAACCGGAATGGGGCGTGTATGACATGGCCATCGGTGAAAAGATTCTTTCCGTTTTTAACGGTGCTGCCGATAAAGATGCTTATGAAGAAATTACGCATATTAGCGATAAGGAGACGCATAAAGTGGTTTATGATGATCAAACAAGCAGACTGCATGCCATTTATAAAGCGGTGCGCCTGGTCCGGGAAAAGGGTACCGGATATGAACAGCTGCCCGGCTTATTTGAAACCTTAAAAACAGAATTCCGCTACGACTGGTTATCTTCCCTGGAGATCCTGGAGATATTATACCATAAACAGGTAAATCCCGAACTGGAAAAAGAGATCCGGATCTACCTGGAGCTTAAATCGGCAGGAGAGCCGGATCACAGCAAACTGATCAATGACGGTCTGCATGTGATACAAAACCCGGTTACGCAATTGATTAACGAAGAAGAAGAATATTAATGAATATTGTATTGACAGGTGCCAGCAGCGGAATTGGTTTTGAAGCGGCCTTAGAATTTACTTTAAACACGGACAACAAAGTTGTTTGTATTGCCAGATCTGCAGATAAACTGCGGAAGCTGCTGGAAATAGCCAGGGGCATCACGCCTGATTGCACGCTATTGCCGGTAGAATTTGACATTGTACATGACGACTATGCAGCCCTGGTACCTTTTCTTAAAGAAAAGCTGGGCACTGTAGATATCCTGATCAATAATGCGGGATCACTGATCAATAAACCTTTTATGGAAACCAGTGCCGATGACCTGGCGGGCATGTTCGAGAGCAATGTGCTGGGGCATTTTAACATGATCCAACATCTGCTTCCTTTAATGGGCAGCGGCAGCCACATTGTCAACATTGGCAGCATGGGCGGCTTTCAGGGCAGTATAAAATTTCCGGGACTTGCGGCCTACTCTGCAAGCAAATCGGCATTGCATACCTTAACCGAATGCCTGGCTGCTGAACTGCAGGAAACGGGGATTAAGATCAACTGCCTGGCACTTGGCTCTGCACAGACAGAAATGCTGGAACAGGCTTTCCCAGGCTACGAATCGCCGGTGCTTGCCTTCGAAATGGGCAAATACATTGCTGATTTTGCCCGCACCGGGCATAAGTTTTTTAACGGAAAAACTCTTCCCGTGGCTGTAACAACGCCATAATCATCAAGTTATCAACATCTTTAGGGTACAAGCATAATTTTAATATCTTTATGCCTTGTAAAATATGAAGAGAGTCCCTATTTTCTTTTGTTTTCTATTTTTGCTTGTGTTTACTTTTGCGGCCAGATCGCAAACAACTGTTCCTGTTCCATACCAGCAACTGGTAAATAAACTGATAGAACAGAGCCCTATGGGTAGCCCAAAAAAAATGGAATCCCCAAACCGCTTACTGGAATTTGCGAAGTCCATGCTGGGCATCAGGTACCGGACGGCTTCCAGCAGTCCCAGCAGAGGCTTCGATTGCTCTGGCTTTGTAAATTATGTGTTCAGTAATTTCGGATTTAAAGTACCCCGTTCATCAAGAGAATTTGCCGCCAGCGGCGAATCTAAAAAGCTTGAAGATGCAAAGATCGGCGATGTGATCTTATTTACCGGGACCAACAGCAGATTAAGAACCCCCGGACACGTTGGAATTATTTACTCTATAAATGGCGATGAGGTCAAATTTATTCATTCTTCATCAGGGAATGCCAAAGGTGTGACCATTTCAAGCTTAGAGGAGGGTTTTTACAAAAAGCGTTTTCTGAAAGTAGTGAGCATCTTATAGCAATACCAGCTTTAAAGCATCATTCACATTTCCTTTGCTTAACCATTGCCTGGCCAGTTCATGGAGCTCACGCTCACGGTTAGTCGCATCCCCTATGGTCGCATCGAATATTTCCTTTACTTCGCTGTCGTTCTTAATGGCGTCAATTTCTTCATCTGCAGGCAATTGCTCTATATTACCCAGCATGCCCAGGTCGTTTCCTGTCAGCACTTTTGAGTTCCGCACAGCTTTTGGCAAAGCATCCACCCCTATTCCCAGGGTAGTTAAAGGCTTGGCCACCTTGAACAAGTTTTCGGGTGTAACCCGACAATACCAGTCGCCCCCCAGCCTGGCCACCAGGTCGATTTTTGCCTGATCAATTTTTCCCTCCCCGTCTAAAATCTCTTCCCTGATATGGATCAGCTTTACTTCGGCCAGAATGAGGTTACCTGCCCCGGGCTTTTCGCCAAGATGAATGACCTCCCTTACCACGCATTCCATCTGTACCGGCGCTTCGGCCACCCTGGGTGGCCTGACCTGCAGGGAGGGCAACATCGTGAAGCCTGCTTTTTCAAACTCATTGATCCCCTTCGCATATTCTGTGCTGGCCAGACTGGTCTGCTGTACCATCGCATAGTTAACAATATTGATGACGCATTCCTTGACCTCCAGCACATTTTCCAAAGTATGCTTGGTGGTATTGTCGCGCACCCGTCTTGCCGGCGAAAAGATGCAGAGCGGAGGGTTGGTGCTGAACATATTAAAAAAGCTGAATGGGCTCAGGTTCACATTTCCGGCCTGATCAATGCTGGTTGCGAAACAAATCGGCCTGGGCGCAATGGCATACTGCATATAATTCTGCAGTTGCGCCGGACTGAGGTCCGCAGTATTTATCGTTAACATCGGCTATTTTTTTAATGCCAGAAGAGAAAACCGGCTATCCGCCTTGCGAATGGTATTACTTAAATGACCCAGACCGGTGATCTCCATTTCCACTACATCACCATCGTGTAACCATTGTGGTTTAAACTGAGGATCATTTAACAATCCTGTTCCGTTTAATTCAAGGAAGCAGCCGGTACCCACGGTACCTGAACCGATTACATCACCGGGTAAAATGTCGACCCCATAAGCAGAGCGCTCAATGATCTCTGCAAATGTCCAGTCCATATCGGCCATACTTCCCGCAGATACCTGTACACCATTAACCGTACAGGTCATTTTTAAATCGTAGGCGTTTCCGGTATGTCCGGGTTTAGCTGCAGTTTTGTAAGGGTCGAGTTCATCAGGAGTAACCAGCCATGGACCAATAACGGTAGAAAAATCTTTCCCTTTGGCCGGTCCAAGATTTAGAAGCATCTCCTCCATCTGAAGTGTCCGCGCACTCATATCATTCATGATCATATAGCCGGCTATATAATTATCCGCTTCTGCTGCCGTAATGTTCCGCCCTTTTTTACCGATAACTACAGCGACTTCCAGCTCAAAATCAAGCTTTTCAAAATGATCTGGCATACATTCGATCTCGCCAGGTCCCTGTATCGCATTGTGATTGGTGAAATAGAATATCGGGTACTGATCGAACTCGGGAATCATATCCACCTTACGGTTTCTGCGTGCAGCGGCAACATGCTGACGGAAGGCATAGCCATCCCGGCAGGAAGAAGGGTGAGGAACAGGGGCCAGTAATTCAAAGAAGGCTTCTTGTTTCGGCTGCATCTCTCCGGCTTTGATCTGTGCGTCTACTTTTTTAGCACGCTCCATCAATACTTCCCCTCCTTGTAAGAAGGCATTCATTTCGTCAGGTATTTGCTTATCGCAGGAATTCAGGTTATAAATGTGTCCGTCAACAAAAACACCAAGGTGCTCTCTGTCTTCTGTTTTATAGGATACCAGCTTCATATGTCAGTTATTTTGTTTTAAGTAGTTGCCCAAAGCTATATAAAATTAAACAAATGCCCACAATAATGCCGGAAGTTAAAGCAGGATAGCGGAAATGAGAAACCCTACGGCAATGGTAACGATTACGGTCGTTAAACCAGGCGGCATAAAGGAATGGTTGACCAGGAAGCGTCCAATTTTTGTGGTACCTGTCCTGTCAAAGCCCATAGCCGCTACCAAAGTGGGGTAACTTGGGATGACAAAGTCGCCGTTTACAGCAGGAAACATCGCGATAAGCGCCGGGGCTGGAATCCCTAAAGCGATTCCTAAGGGCATAAGTGCGCGTACCGTGGCCGCCTGGCTAAACAGCAGGATAGACATCACAAACAGGGCAACGGCAAAAGTCCAGGGATGATCGGTTACAAATGCACTTAAGTGCGTTTCGAAGAAGGGCATATGTGCCTGCAAATAGGTGTCGCTCATCCATGCAACGCCAAATATACAGACGACGGCTTCGCCCCCGGATCTGAAAATACTGGATTGGGATACTTTGGAAGCAGGGATCTGAGCCACAAAAATAATGGCGGCTGCAGCACCTAGCATCAGCAGTTCGATCATCTCGACCATGCGCATCGGCTGCATTTTGCCATCAGTAAGAAAAGATGGACGAAGTGCGGGCATCGATGCAAACAGCACCACACTCAATACTGCAAGCAGGAA
>CBFGNP010000188.1:0-7311 GCA_965650095.1 uncultured Pedobacter sp.
ACTATTCCCGATTAACGCCCCCCAAGTAAACCGTAATCAGGATTACTTAACAACAGCATCTTTGTTCGATTGTTTGACTGGTAATTTCCTGAGGAAGCCTGAAAGATGAAATTGGCGGAAATTTAGATATCCCCGGCCTGTATTTTGCTTAAATTGTTGTAAAAAAGATAAAGTTCTTCTAAGGTGGCAATCAGCACCATTACTACTCCATTTTTTAACAACCGCTCACCGAAATCAGCGATTGGCTGCCCTTTCATGCTGGCCCACAATTCCAGGCTACGCAACAGCAAGCGGCAGCATTCCATTTTGCAGAGATCCTGCTCTTCCATCATTCCACCCGGATCAGCAAGCATCCGCATCTGCACGCCGCTTTTGATCGCAGCATATTGCGTCTTTATTTCATCGATTTCGAAATCAGGCTCATAAGGACGATCATTTTCCAGTACAGCAAGCAGTCTCTCGTAATGATCAAGATCGTTTACACGGTGTGATGTCATTTTTTTTCAGTTAAATTATTAATTTATCTGCCTTAATTCATAAAATTTTGACGGGCACCGGCAAAACTACGTCTTCTAATTTATTTATAGAAAACATTTATTTTGTAACAAAAATCAATATTTTGAGATGTGATATTGTATGATGTATCCAGCGTTTATACTTCGATAGCTTTAGGGCTTAACCAATTCTTTACAGATCTTTTTTACAATACCAGGTCCTTCGTATATAAAACCGGTATACAATTGAATAAGGGATGCGCCGGCTTCCAGTTTATCTTTGGCATCCTGCGGAGAATGAATACCACCTACCCCTATGATCGGGAAAGCTCTATTTGATTTATCAGCTAAATATTTGATCACTTCAGTAGAACGCTGAGTCAGGGGCTTGCCACTCAAACCTCCGGTTTCTTTGGTTAATTTTTCAGGTGTATACAGGCCGTTCCTGTCTATGGTCGTATTGGTTGCAATCACTCCGGCAATGCCAGTTTGCAATACAATTTCTACGATGTCGTCCAGTTGCTCATTGGTTAAGTCGGGCGCGATCTTTAACAAAATCGGCCTCGATATATCATTTTTATTATTCCGTTGCTGCAAGGTGTTCAAAAGATTCATTAGTGGTTCTTTTTCCTGCAACTCCCTCAATCCCGGGGTATTTGGCGAGCTTACGTTCACTACAAAATAATCAACCACATCAAACAGACAGTCGAAGCACTTGATGTAATCGCTCACTGCATCTTCATTGGGGGTATTTTTGTTTTTTCCGATGTTACCACCGATAACAATATCGCTGTGCTTATTTCTTAGCAATCTTAACCGCTCCGCAAGCGTATCTACTCCCTTATTGTTGAAACCCATCCGGTTGATCAGCGCGGCATCGTCTTCCAAACGGAACATCCTGGGTTTATCGTTCCCTGGTTGTGGCAATGGTGTTACGGTACCGACTTCTATAAAACCAAAGCCCAGGTTGCTCAAAGCCTCTATATATTCGCCATTCTTATCAAAACCTGCAGCCAGCCCAACCGGATTTTTAAATTTAATTCCAAAGACCTCGCGCTCCAGCCCTTTAATATTGATATCAAAGCTGCTGCGTAGGATGGTTTTACCCAGGGGGAAATGATCGTGAAACCATTTCAATCGCTTTACGACGAAATAGTGCACCCTTTCCGGGTCGAACTGGAAAAATATAGGTTTAATGAGCTGATACATGGTACGAAGATAAGGAACGTTTTTAAATTCCGTTAAATTTCGCTGCAAAGTTGTATTTTTGCAGCCAAATGATTTCTATAAACGACTTAACATTCCTGCTGGGCTCCAGAGCCTTATATGACGAAGCAGACTGGCACATTAAACCTGGAGAGAGAATTGGACTGATTGGTGCCAATGGAACGGGAAAATCGACCTTACTAAAAATAATTGTTGGAGAGTATGCGCCTTCATCGGGTTCCATTTCCATGTCGAAAGACCTGAAAATCGGCTACCTGAACCAGGATTTACTTTCTTATGATTCACATCATACTATTTTGCACGTGGCGATGGAGGCTTTTGAACGCCAAAACCAGTTGCATGATGAGATTGAAGAACTCCTTAAAAAAATTGAGACAGATTATTCTGAAGAGGTTTTAAATAAACTGAGCGACAAGCAGCAGGAGTTTGAGGCATTGGACGGATATAATATTGAATACCGGGCAAATGAGATCCTGGCAGGTCTGGGCTTTAGTACCCAGGACCAGCTGCGACCATTAAACACCTTTTCCGGAGGATGGCGGATGCGCGTGATGCTGGCAAAGATCCTCTTGCAAACTCCCGATATCCTGCTGCTGGATGAGCCGACCAACCACATGGATTTACCTTCCATCAAATGGCTGGAAACCTATCTGCTTGGATTTGAGGGCGCCATTGTCATCGTGTCGCACGACAGGTACTTCCTCGATAAGGTGGTCAACAAAATCGTAGAATCACGTAAAGGCAAGCTTACGCCATATGCCGGTAATTATACGTTCTATCTGGAGGAAAAAGCCCTGCGTGGCGAGATCCAGAAAGGCGAATTTAAAAACCAACAGGCTAAAATTAAGCAGGAAGAACGCCTGATCGAGCGTTTCCGGGCCAAAGCCTCGAAAGCCAAAATGGCCCAGTCGAGGATGAAAGCTTTGGATAAACTGGAACGTGTAGAAGATGTGGATGATGATAACCCTACGGTAAACTTCCAGTTTAAATTTTCTACACCATCAGGCCGTCACGTAATACGTGTCGAAAACGCCTACAAAAGCTATCCTAATGTAGAGATCCTGGAAAACGCGGAAGGAATTATTGAAAAGGGCGATAAAATTGCCCTGATCGGTGCCAACGGTAAAGGAAAATCCACTTTACTGAGGATCATTGCAGGCGCAGAGCGATTTGATGGTAAGTGTGAAACAGGTCATAATGTAACCACCACCTTCTTTGCACAACATCAGCTGGAATCTTTACACCTGGAGAATACCATTTTAGAGGAACTGCAGGCCTTCGCGCCAAAGCATACCGATACGGAACTTCGTGGTATTTTGGGCTGTTTCCTTTTCACAGGCGATGATGTTTTCAAAAAGATCAAGGTATTGTCCGGGGGCGAGAAATCGAGGGTAGCTTTAGCCAAATCTCTAACAACCGATTCGAACTTCCTGATCCTGGATGAGCCGACCAACCACCTTGACATTCAGTCTGTGAACATCCTGATCCAGGCCTTGCAGCAGTATGAAGGTACCTTTATCGCGGTATCCCACGACAGGTATTTCCTGGACAATGTAGCCAATAAGATCTGGTTCATAGAGGATAAGGACATCAAGGAGTATCCGGGAACTTATGCGGAATATGAAGAGTGGAACGCCAAAAGACCGCAGCCGGTTGCCACAAGTATCCCTGTAAAACAGGAGAAAGAGGTAAAAGCCAAGGTGGAGGATAAGTCTGCAGCAAACCCACAGCAACAGCTCAAAAAGCTAAACGATCAGTTGCAGAAAATGGAACAGGAAATAGCGGCCTTTGAACAGAGTGTAAAGACCATCGAAGCAAAAATTGCTGATGAAGATATTTATTCCAACGCAAATAAGTTAGCCGAAGCCAATAAGGAATATACCACTGCTAAGTTCCTGCTGGACACCGCGCAGAAGAATTGGGAAGAACTGGCATCGCAAATTATGGATCTGGAGACCAAATGATAAAACGGATAGGATTGTTCTTTTTGCTGATCATCAGTAGACAGGTTGCCCTGGCACAAAGCCAGCAATTTGTGTATGATAATAAAGTTTATCTGCCAAACATTAAAACTGTGCAGTGCTACAACACTAAAAAGGAACAATCCATTCCGGTTATTACCTTAAAGTCAAATGAGCAACTGGTGTTTTCGTTTGACGATCTGAACGGGGGAAGCAAAATTTACTGGTACACGGTAGAGCATTGCAAATCGGACTGGCAATCCTCAGGCCTCTCTCCCATCGACTACCTTGATGGGATATCGGAAGACCGGATCAATGATTACAAATATTCCTTCAATACCCTGCAGAAATATACACATTACGAGCTTACCCTGCCCAATTACCAGATCAAACCTAAAATATCAGGCAATTATCTCCTAAAAGTATATGAGGATGGCAACAAGCAAAAACCGGTGATCTCACAACGTTTCTACATCGTTGAGAACCTGGTCGATGTGGGGATAGAAATCACGCCCAGTACACAGGTGCCCCTTCGTTTCAGCAATCAGAAGATCAATTTTACCATCTTCCATAAAACGCCGATACAAAACCCCTATACAGACCTGAAGGCGGTGGTGATGCAGAATGGCAACCCTCAAACAGCGATATTAAACACCAGACCTGCTTTTATCCGACCAGGTTCACTGGTATACAATGACCTTACCGCCAACGACTTTCCGGCCGGAAATGAGTTCAGAAAGTTCGACATGCGAAGCCTGCGCTATAAAGCAGAAAATGTACAGGAGATCATCAGAGATACGGTTATAGATGTGGTTCTTTTTCAGGATGTGAATGGTAATAAGCCTAAGTACACCAATCTTGTCGATGAAAACGGCAGCTTTTTTATCCGCAATACTGAAGGTAGAGACAACCAAACCGATGGGGATTATGCCCGTGTCTATTTTACCTTAAACGCCACTCCTCCTACCGCAAAAGGGGATGCTTATGTCGTCGGGCGCTTCAACAATTATATACTGGACGAAAATAGTAAAATGACCTTCGACCTTGCTAAAAAAAGGTTTTATGGAAAAATACTATTGAAGCAGGGGCTTTACGATTACAAGTATGTCTGGCTAAACACGGAAACCGGAAAAACAGATCAGGCTATTTTTGAAGGCTCCTACTTTGAAACCGCCAATACTTACCAGGTTTTTGCTTACTACAGGAAACCCGGCGCACGATGGGAAGAATTGATTGGCTACAGCAGTGTAAATACCTTAAGAAAATAATAGCCTTGGCCAGTAAGGTTTAATTCTCGATATACCTGATCAACAGGGATTGTCTCCATTTTCCGCTTTGGTGATCTATGTTCATTTTTAATTACTTTTGCAGCAACTATGAGTATAAAGAATAAAAGCCCGAAAGACTCTTTCACCATCATGAACGAGCTGGTATTACCGAATGATACCAATACCTTAAACAATTTAATGGGTGGCAGGCTGTTACATTGGATGGACATTGCATCTGCTATTTCTGCTCAGAAACATTGCAACCATATCGTGGTTACCGCATCTGTGGATAATGTATCTTTCAAACGTCCCATTAAACTGGGCGATGTGATCACCATCGAAGCTAAAGTAACCCGGGCATTCAATACTTCTGTAGAGGTGAGGCTCGATGTATGGGCAGAAAATATTCCTTCCGGCAGCAGGTTTAAATCCAATGAGGCTTATTATACCTTTGTTGCTGTTGATCAGGATGCAAAAACAATCCCTGTTCCTGAATTAATTCCTGAGACTGACGACGAAAAGGAACTTTATGCAGGTGCTTTAAGAAGAAGGCAGTTGCGCCTGATATTAGGTGGCAAAATGGTGCCTAGTGATGCTAAGGAACTGAAAGCGCTGTTTTTTCCAAGGGAAAAATAAACCGTTCTCCTCTAAGTCTGGCATCTGTTGCGAAGAGCAACAGCGCCTAGGCCTTTTCGGAGAAGGTATATTTTTGCTTCAAGCAGGGCGCTTTAGCCGGGCATAGTTTTTCAGACGATTCGTTTTCAGCAAGGCATTTGAGCAGGGTTCTTTAAGCAGGGCGCTTTAGCCGGCATAGTTTTTCAGGCAGTAGTTTTTTGTTTCAAACAGGACTCTTTAAGTAGGGGACATTATTTTAAGCAATGGTATGTTTTGTTTCCGCAGGGTGCTTTAGGCAGGGCATAGTTTTCCAGACAAGTAGTATATATTGTTCCCAAGGTGCTTCAAACACGGCGCTTTAAGCAAGGTGCTTTAGCCAGCCGTGGTTAGATAATCGTAAGCCTTGTTTCCGCAGGACACTTTAAACAGGGTCTTGTGGCGGTAATTTTTTCAAGTAACATATTTTATTTACATTACAGGTCAAAATGTAAGCCCCCAGTTGAATATTAACAGAAATGCATGACGACTTACACCATACTTATTATTTTAAGCGGACTTGTTATTTTTTCCTACCTGTTTGACCTTGTTGCCAGCAAGACCAAGCTGCCATCGGTATTGCTGCTGTTGCTTTTAGGTATAGGTCTGCGCATATTGGTAGATAATCTTCATCTGCAGACTTTCGACTTCCTGACCATCCTGCCTACACTTGGAACCGTGGGATTGATCCTCATTGTTTTTGAGGGCTCACTGGAACTCAAATACGAGCGGCAAAAGAACAAGCTGATCAAAGGGGCGTTTTTATCCGCCTTTTTTATCCTTATCACGACTGTTTCGGTGATTACCTTTATCATTTATCAGATCAGCGGCAGGTCGCTCTATATCTGTTTTACCAATGCGATCCCCTTCAGTGTTATCAGTTCGACCATTGCCATTCCTTCCGCCGCAGCCCTCAGCAAAAAAGGCAAGGAATACATTATCTACGAATCTTCGTTTTCAGACATCCTGGGGATCATCTTGTTTAATTTCGCCGTATCCAATCCATACGTTTCGGTATCCTCATTTGCCGGACTGGCCATGAGTACTTCATTGATCCTAATCGTATCGGCCATATCCTGCATCTTGCTATTGTACCTCATGGGAAAGATTTCCCATCACATCAAGTTCTTCCTAATCATTTCCATTTTAATCCTGGTATATGCCATCGGGCAATCCTACCATTTGTCTTCACTGATCCTGATCCTTTCCTTTGGCTTGTTTTTAAATAACGCAGACACGATTAAGCATGCCTGGTTCAGAAGTGTTTTTATTTATAAAAACCTATCTAATGACCTCACACAACTGTACCAGCTTTCGGCCGAAACTGCCTTCATCATCCGCACCTTCTTCTTTGTGATTTTTGGGTTTACCATGAACATATATGAATTGAATGACCAGGGAGTGATTGTTAATGGTCTGATTATGCTGGCCTCGATATTTGCCATCAGGTTCATCTACCTTAGGCTGTTCAGAAAAGAAAACAGCGGCGCAGAGGTATTTATCGGCCCGCGCGGACTGATCAGCATATTACTTTATTTTAACCTGCCTCCGGCACTTAAAATACCAGAGGTAGGTACTTCATTTTTATTCCTGGTCGTACTGGGCTCAAGCCTGATTATGAGCATTGGCTTGCTGCTGACGAAAAAATATGTAAAAGCCGAGCCCTATTCATCAACTAACATCTGAGACAACTATCAATTTCCTCATTTC
>CBFGNP010000189.1:0-7243 GCA_965650095.1 uncultured Pedobacter sp.
AATATTGACGTTCACGAAACTCAAACCGAACTGATCTCTCTCCGTTTTTCTAAAATCTAATAATTGATTCGCTAATTCCTGTAAGCGTTCGGCACTTTCCTGTACCATCAGCAGGTTCCTGGTGATAAATGGCTGCTTACCTACTTTTTGCAGAATCCATTCGATAGGTCCGAGGATAAGCGTCAATGGCGATTTGATCTCGTGGGCCACGTTGGTGAAAAATTCAATCTTCGCCTGATAGATCTCCTTCTCCTTTTGATGCTCAAACAGCCGTTGTTTGTTTCGGTTTTTCCTGACCTGCTGATGATGATAGAAGTAAATAACAAAATAAAGGCAGACCGCAATCAGCAAGACATAGCTGAGATAAGCCAAGTTGCTTTTCCAAAAAGGCGGCGATATCTTAATAAAAATACGCCGCTCAGTTCCTTCCCAAACACCTAAATTGCTTTTGGCCTGAACTTTAAAGGTATACTCGCCCGACGCAAGATCAGTAAAATAAACTTTCCTGTTGCTTTCCAGGTAGGTCCAACCGGTGTTTAACCCGCTGACCATATATTTGTATTTCGTTGCTTTCGCCGATGAGTAGTTCAATGCGGCGAACTCCACACTAAATGTATTCTGATCATACCGGAGCGCGATACTGTCCGTATACACAATTGATTTGGCCAAGGGGCTTTTTTCTTTTCCCGGGACAACCTCCTGATTATTGATCTGAAAGCCGGTGATATAAGTAGAGGGCGCTTGCTCTGTTTTTCCAAATAAGGTTGGATTGAATGCAATCATACCCTTGATGGATCCAAAATACATTTTACCGGTTTTGTCTTTAAAAGCAGAGTTGTAATTGAACTGATCCGTCAGCAAGCCATTATCGGTTGTATACACTGTCATTTTAGCGCTGAGCATATCCAAACAAACCAGGCCCTTTGATGAACTGACCCATAATCGCTTGCGATCATCTTCGAGCATACGGAAAAGGATATTGCTTGGCAGTCCGTTTTTAGTGGTAAATTTTCTGATGGTGGTCCCGTCCGGGCTTAACCTGATCAGGCCACCCCCTTCGGTCATGAACCACATAAAGTGATCGCTGTCTTCAAAGAGACCATATACCGCAAATTCAGCATTCGTTTTCGTATTGATCCTGTTTCCGAATCGCAAATTGCGGCGGTATCCGGTGCCCGGCTTATAAATATATACCCCCTGAGTGGCGCTCGCAGTCCATATATTGCCTTGGCTATCCTCGATGATATCATTTACCATGGAATTTCGCGGAATCGCTTCGATGCGCTTGAATCGCTTGGTTTTTTGATTGAAGATAAACAGGCCTGAACCCGAACCTTTGGTTCCGACAAGTATTGACCCATTCCGTGTTGCGTAAATGCGAAAGATAAAATTACTCATGCGCGGTTCCGTTGTATCGAGCACGGGATATCGCTCCGTGATACGGCCGGTTGGAATGTCCATGATCTCTAAACCGTGAAAAAAGGTGCTGATCAATAATTTATTGCCGACGGCCAATATGCCGTGAACATTAGGATAAGACAGGTCTGTTCCTTTTCCGTTAGCGGTAAAATGGGTAAACCTTCCTGTTTTAACATTCAATTTGTTCAACCCGGCATCCTCCGTTCCGATCCAGAGCTGCTGCGCTTTGTCGGCACTGATCTCGCGAACACCCAGCCCGGAAATGGAATTCGAATCCGGTACCGGGTAATATTTTTCAAACCTGGAATTCTGGTTTGAATAGTAATTGATGCCACCGAAATACGTGCCTGCCCACATACCGCCGTCACGGTCTTTGTAAACAGTATAAGCCGCAGTTGCAGAAAGGGAGAAAGAATCGCCGGCGCGATGATTTAAAAGAACTTTTTTTTTCTGATCAGCCCTATCATACACGTAAATCCCTTTCTCGGTAGCAATCCAATATTTCTGGCCGGTTTCCGCAACAATATCCCGGACATAGACCCCGGAGCCGCCGCTATCACCAGGTATTAAGGCACTCACCTGCCTGGTCGCGCGGTCATACTTTTTTAAGCCCTGCTCAAAACATCCGATAAGAACATCATCGCCATGGACGTATATTTTACTAATAGATCTGGAATTCAACGGTACCTGCTTACCAACCACTGTAAAGCTTAAAATTTGCTTGAGTTGCGGGTTATAGACCTTTACGATACCGAAATGATCGCCAAGCCATAAATTCATTTGTTGATCAAATGAAACGCATGACGCATTCAACCCGGTGTAGGTTAATACCTTTGCTGCCTGAACATAATGGTAAAGTTTGCTTCCGGCAATGAACCATAGGTTGTTCTGTTTGTCTATCAGTATATGGCTCACCTTTAATAATGGCCCATTGTCGAGTTCAATAAATTCTTCCTTAAAAGGATCATATTTATACAGGCCTAAACCGGTACCGACCCATAACATGCCCTGATGATCTTCGGCTATTGAAGTGATGTTGTTGTCTCCGATATTGCCGAATTGGCTTTTTGCATTGCGGCAGATCTTAAAATTATAACCGTCAAAACGGTTCAATCCATCCCGGCTGCCCATCCACATCAGGCCTTTACTATCCTGAATAATCACATTTACCCGATTGTGTGCCAGCCCGTCATCCGTTTGATAATGTCTGAAGTAGTATTGCGCAGAACCTGAGCCTGAAATAAAACAGGAAAAAGTGATGAGGAGTAGAACAAAAATAGTACGGTTCATAATCGGCTTCTCAAATATAGGCAAAACCGCAAGTTAGGGGTAAGATTTTTCCCGTAAGGGTTTTCATCAAAGCTATAGGGTTTGTTACACAACTGGTAATCAATGATGCTCCATTAAATTTCCACATCTGGAAAGATTGAACAGATTAAACAAAAAGTAGAACAGTTTAATTCATTTTTTTTCTTAATAAGATGTGTCGATCCAGGTCCCAATGCTTTTTCGCCAGACTTCTCATTGAGACGATATCAGCCAAAGTTGATCGGTTATTTTCTTCAACTCTGGTTTTATTTGAAGTTGATAAATACCAGATATAATACCAGTGCGGACAATACGGGGATTCAGCCGATAAATGTAAATGAAAGGAGGAGTATTGATCTGTTACCACATTCAACTTAACCAATTATCATTTAATCCTAAAATATGCATAGAACATTTCCAAAATCAGAAAGTACTCAGCAAGGAAAGCATTATCGCAAAAGCATAACAGGCAATGCAATAAAAATGGCTTTGTTGCTGACCATGTTGGGCTATTACGATGCAAAGGCAGTCACAAGCCCCACGCATCTGCCTCATGCGGCCTCGTCGGCGTTAAAAAAAGCGCTTCAGTCGATCGAGATCAGCGGTAAGGTCATCGATAATAAGGGTTTACCGATACCCGGTGTAACGGTCAAGGAAAAAGGCACCGAAAATGCTACAAGCACCAACGTGAACGGCGAATATAAATTTCGCGTTGCTGATGCTAACGCCAAACTGGTATTCAGTTTTACGGGGTTTATCAGCCAGGAAAAATCCCTCGGCAATAATTCACAAGTCAATGTTGTGCTGATGGAAGACAGTGAAAATTTAACCGAGGTGGTTATTGTCGGTTACGGTCAGCAAAAAAAGGCAACCGTAACCGGATCCATTGCCAGAGCCAACCTTGATGCCTTCAGAGATGCGCCCAACACCAATATCGGACAGTCCTTACAAGGTGCTGTTGCGGGCTTAAATGTTGGTCCGGTAACAGCGGCAGGCAATACACCAACGATAAGAGTTCGTGGTCAAAACACTCTTAATGGTAACCAAAATGCATTAATTGTGCTTGACGGGATCCAGTTTACTGGTAGTTTAAGTTCCATCAATCCAGATGATATTGAATCCATAGATGTGCTGAAGGATGCCAGTTCAACAGCCGTTTATGGTGCCCAGGCAGCAAATGGCGTCTTACTGATCACCAGCCGGAAAGGTAAAGGCGAACCAAGAGTTAACCTGACCACCTCCTACGCTACCCAAACGCCTTCAGGAAATTTGCGCCCAATGAACCGGGCAGAAGAACTGGAATATATCAAAGCGCTTAACCTCACAAGATCTTACACCAATCCTTCTTACGAACAACCCGACATCACGGTGATTGCTGATGGTGGGGTAAAAAATGCCGAGGGCTTATTGCCAAATGATTTTGACTGGTACAAAGCCAGCACCAAACGAGGCTTTGTGAACGATTACGGTGTGAGTATTTCCGGAGGTGCCGAGCGAATGAACTACCTGTTATCAGCTAACTACAGCAACCAGGCGGGTTTTGTGATGAATGATCTTTTCAAGCGAAAAAGCATCAGATCGAACGTGGAAGGCAAAGTCAATAACTGGCTGACCGTCGGTGTTCAGGCCTTCGCGGCATTTAATAATCAAGACGGAGCTGAGCCAGATCTGGCGGCACTGTTCAGGATATCGCCTTTACTTGTCCCCTACGATGCTAATGGCAACCTGATCGTACAACCTTACAATACATCACAGGACATCAATCCCTTCAGCACTTCAAATATCGAGGATTTCAACCGCCAGAACTACTATTTCGCCAATCTATACACCCAGGTGAACTTACCGTTCCTGGATGGTTTGTCCTACAGAATGAACTTTGGCAATAATGGACGGACCAACAACCAATATGTAGCCGATCCATACGGTGCAAGCCAGACCGGTAGCGTGTCCAAATCTATCGAACAATACTATGATTTTACCCTTGACAATATCCTTACCTATACACGTAAGATAAAGGACCATGGCATTAACGCCACTTTGCTTTATGGTGCAGTTGAACGGCGAAATGAAAGCACAAGGTCTAACGCGACCGGCTTCACCAGGCTAACCCTGGGCTATAATAACATCGCCTCAGGAACGATTCAAACCGTGGGTTCCGGCGGCTACCGGGAGAGCCTCAATTACCAGATGGCCAGACTGAATTACACTTACAAGGATAGGTATATATTTACCGGTACCGTCAGGCGTGACGGTTTTTCAGGATTTGCAGAAAATAACAAATACGCCATCTTTCCCTCTGCGTCATTAGGCTGGATATTGACCGAAGAACCCTTCTTTAACACTGCTGCCGTTCAACATCTGAAATTAAGGGCGGGCTACGGTGTGAGCGGTAACCAGGTAGCTCGTTATGAATCTTTAGATCAGGTGAGTTCATCGGGCTATACCTATATTTTTGACGACGGTAATTCGAGCACCCTGTTCGGCCAAAGGGTAACCAATCTTGGAAACCCCAATCTACGCTGGGAGAAAACTCAGGAGATTAACCTGGGCGCTGATTTTACTGTACTAAATGGTCGACTGAGCGGAACGCTCGACGTCTATTCCCGTCAGACAAACGACCTGCTCTTCAATGTCAACATTCCGAATATCACCGGTTTTACCACCATAACGACCAATGTTGGCGGCGTTTCTAACAAGGGCCTGGAATTGACGCTAACCTCAACAAACCTCAAAAGCGGAAGCTTCAGGTGGAATACCACCTTCAACTTTTCCAGGAACATCAACAAGATCACCGATCTGCTGGGAAATGGCGACCTGGTGAACAGCAACCTTTTTATTGGTCAGTCCATCAACAGCTTTTATAATTACAGGCATGACGGCATTTATGGAATAGGAGAAACGATCCCAACCGGTTACTATCCAGGGACGCGACGGGTGGTGGATACGAATAATGATGGCCTGGTCAATACCGCCGACCGCGTGATTATCGGTTCCTCGGATCCGGCCTATCGGTTTAGTTTCCTCAACAGTTTTCAATATAAGGACTTTAGTCTGAGTGTATTCATCAACTCCATTCAAGGTGGTAAGAATGGCTACCTGGGGAATAATACACAATCCCTGATCCTGAATGACAATAATATCCGCTGGAACAATGTGGCTGGGATCGATTGGTGGTCTCCCTCTAACCCCGACGGTGAATACCCCCGGTCGCAGGTCGCACCAACATTCAACCCCGGGTATTTCGCTTCACGCAGTTTCGTGCGGTTGCAGGATGTTACCTTGAAATACAACCTGCCCGAAAAGCTTATCAATAAATTACATATGAAAAGCGTGAACATTTTTGTAAGCGGCAAAAACCTGGTGACCTGGACAAAATGGAAAGGCTGGGATCCTGAAATTGCTAACGGCGGTCTTTCGCGCGATGGCAGGCCCCTGCTTAAAGGTTATTCAGCTGGACTCAACATCACCTTATAATCAATCAATTATGAAAAAATTATTATCCATACTCGCCATATCTTTGATCAGTACGACCGCATGTAAAAGGGAGTTTCTGACCGAAGAACCCATCTCATTTCTAAGCAGTTCGAACGCTTATGTTACCTATACAGATTTCACGGCGTCTGTCATTGACCTTTATGTGCTTACCCGGGTAGAATTCTATAGCCGTGACGAAAGCAAGCCATTTGATTATTTATTTGGCACCGATGTCGTATTTGATGGTGTACCTAACACGTTAAGACACACCAATATGATAGCCGCATATAATCCAACAGGGGCTATTGCCAGCACGCACTGGACAGGCTTATATAAAATTGTTGCCGAGGCAAACACCATCATCTCCCGTTTGCCAGACGCGCAGATGACAGCAGCGCAGAAAATACTGATCGAAGCGCAGGCCAGGTTTTTCCGGGGCCTGGCTTACCGTACGTTGACCTATCTTTATGGCGGCGTACCGCTTTCCCTGGAGGAGGTGACCTCACCTAAAACCGATTATGTGCGTGCTACGAAAGCTGAATGTCTGAACCAAGTGATTGCTGACCTAAAGTTTGCAGCGGCAAATTTACCTGCCATCACCGTCGCTAAGGGCGGGGAAATCAACAATCTGGCCGCCTCGCACCTGCTTGCAGAAGTTTATCTTGCAAACGGGCAGTTCCAGGATGCGGTAGATGCCGCTACAGTCGTTATCAGCAACCCTAACATGGGTTTGATGCTTACCCGGTTCGGTTCAAGGTCTACGGTAACCCCGGGCGATGTATATTGGGACCTGTTCCAGCAAAAAAATCAAAACCGGGCCACCTACTCCAATAAGGAAGCTATTTGGGTCATGCAATTTGAGACAGATGTCATCGGTGGCGGCTTGTCATCTACCGAGAGAGACGGCGGTTATGGGCTGGAGCGCTGCCATTCGCCATCGGTCCGCGACATATTTGTCAATTCAGCGGGCACTAAAACGACTATTCCAACATTTTTGTGGCCAAATAATGACTACTCCGGTGGCCGAGGGATTGGTTGGGCT
>CBFGNP010000190.1:0-7195 GCA_965650095.1 uncultured Pedobacter sp.
ATCCTATCTATGGGACTTCGGAGATGGCACCACTTCTAGTGAAAAGGCACCTACTTTCAGGCTAGTTACAATCGGTGACCATAAGATCTCATTAACGGTTACAAATGCAGACGGCGCTATCAGTACTTCTTCAAAAAATATTAGAATTGTTGCGCCTATCATCACATCAATTACGATTACAAACCTCCAGAACTGGGAGGGTGCAAGTTTTTCATCTCTCAAAAGATTTTCCGGTGGCGATGTCTGGGTGGAAATCAAGAAAAGTAAAACAAACGCCAGTTATGATTATTATCCTGACGGATCTTATAATTATCCTCTGTTTTATAAAAGTCCAGTGGTGAGTGTTCCGGCTAATGTGACTCAACCCATAGTAATTGCGATCATGGATAAAGTAGTATTAGATGGGGATCCAACATCATCTGATGAAAGATACAGCTTTAATTTATACGTGAAGGATATTGCTGGTGTTCATATGTTATTTACATCAGACTTCATAGGATCTTTATATCCCGATAGCTTTTTCAACAACAGGTATTCATGGAAGAGCAGCTTCGGTGTCGGAGTAGAACTAAAAGGTTCTTATTACTAATTATGACCATTGTAGATTAATTATTTACTTCTCACTATTCCCTCATTAATTGATAATGAATTAGGCTTAAAATATTAGGAATTTATCCGCTATTATACCTTCCTGAAATTCATTTCTTATGACTGATTATCATAAACTCATTCCATAATTCAATCAGATTTTTAGTTTTTGATGATGGGTTTTTGATAAATTAAATGATAACAAATTCCTGCTTACTTTCTTTTATTGATTTTATATTTTGCATTATATAAAAAAGAAGGATTAAATGCAATCCGAAAATTCTAATTCAGAATTACGCTATTAATTTTGATAGTAGGTTTCTATGTTGTTTAATGGTATAAGGGCGATTTTTACTAGATCTTCCATAAATTGGTTCGATCTTAGTACGTCCGGGAGTACAGAGCCGTGCATATGACGTATATTCGTTGTGGCACGGCTTTTTTTATTGCCCAATCCTTTGTTAATCTGGCGCATAAGATCGGCTGCTGAATTGGTAAGACCAGTTCGATGTTTTGCCCCATCGAACACTCACTTTTCCGGAAAGATCGAACTAATTATTTTTTTCTTGTCTTCTATACTAGAGACGAAATATATGTTATCAATTATCTATTGCGGCATCGACAAGCTTCTCAACTTGGTTAGTGGAGTCGGTTTTCTTCGATATTACGTCTGAATGGAAAATTGTCCGACTTTCGAGAGAGTTTTTCATGAAAAAGACAACATAAAAATCTAACCATTTTGAACAATATCTCCCAATTTACCCACGTCCTCTAGATTATAAGGCGTTTCCTGGTAAACAAAGTAGTTGAGCCAATTATTGAAGAGTAAATTCGCATGACTTGTCCAACATACCAATGGCGCATTCTCTGGATTATTGTCCCGGTAATAGTTTTTCGGTACAGGTACATCAAGACCTTTCTTCCGGTCTCTGACATATTCCTCGTGAAGGGTTAGTGGAGCGTATTCTGAGTGACCAGTGAGATAAAATTCACGCCCGCCTCGGGAAAATACAATGGCTATTCCTGCATCCGAAGATTCTGACAGGATACGAAGATCTTCCTTATCAGCCAAATCCGATTTCAATATTGTGGTATGCCTGCTATGAGGAATAAAGAATTCGTCGTCGAAGCCTCTTAACAAGGAGTGCCCCTTTTCATTGGCAGTATGCTTGAAAACCCCGGATAATTTTTCGTTTAATGGCTTTTTTTCTACGCCATAAAAATGATAGAGCGCAGCCTGAGACGCCCAGCAAATATAGAGCGTTGAGGTAACGTGTTTTCTGGCCCAGTCGAAGATTTGAGTGATCTCATTCCAATAGCTTACTTCCTCGAACTCCAGCATTTCTACAGGAGCGCCGGTAATGATCAAACCGTCATAGAAGTTTTCCTTTATTTCGCCAAAACCTTTATAGAACATTTCCAGATGTTCTTCAGATATATTTTTAGAAGTGTGGGAATCGAGTCTTAAAAATTCTACTTCAACCTGTAGGGGATTGTTGGATAATAAACGAACAAAATCCGTTTCAGCAGATATTTTAAGAGGCATCAGGTTAAGGATAAGCACACGCATCGGGCGAATATCTTGAGTATCTGCTCTCAGATCACTCATAACAAATATATTTTCCTTCTTTAAAAGCTCAATCGCTGGCAGATTATTCGGAATCTTAACTGGCATTTATCACCCCCTTGTTCTTATTTAAACGCCAAAAATAAGAATAATACCATTGAACTCTAAACTAAGGGACATCTGTGACTATCATATGGCAATTCTGAGAGAGCCATCTCTAGTAGTGATGTTTAGTCGTAGTTATAAAACGGAGCATCTACTAGAGATACTCGAAAGGAACCTTACATTTTTCCAGAATAAAATCTATTGTGTTTCATGGTGGTTGCACCAGCCAAAGCGCTAGCTTTACTATAAACTACCAATATATTAGAAATTTAACTTCTTTTCAATCAGAACAGATATATACTGCTTACTGTTAATTTAATGCTATATTCATATGGTATTATCTACGAAATGTTTTAATGTAAAATGCTCAATAAGTAGCCAAAGACGCACTAGATGAGCAACTTTAAATTTTGTTTTAATTTTACTTATTATGACGGAAATAGAGGCAGGTGAAAGATTAAGGAAATATAATTATTTGGTTGGAAAAACAATTGCTCAAGATACTATTGCTGCAATAGTTCCGGTTCCAATGGATTCGAAAATGAACGTTGAAGAAATGGTCACTATGATTTTTAATAATATCCCACACAAATTGTTCGATAGTTCCAACTTTAGGATCATAGTGATGCTAAATTTTCACGAATTTTTAGATACGGGTGTAGTTATATGGAAGGATCTTGATGATATCTTAGCACAGCTGGGAATTGAGGAAGGTAACTAATTCTATATTCCATCAAAAACAGCTCGCCTGGTTGCTGTATACCTATTATAATAAGAAACGTGTTAGTGCCGGTGATTTTTCTAGCTCTATGGGTGTTTCTATAGACAGTTTAGTAGTGGAATTCTGACTAATTAAATTCTAATAACATAGATTTCCTGCTGTTGGCATTGATCCCTATGAACCGAGCTTTGCGAGTTCTTGAATTCAAATAAAAACGATGAAAGTTCAAGAAAAATATGCTTATGATAGTTTCATTACCGTTGAAAAACAAATTTATGTTCCAATGAAAAAAATACTTCTTTTATTTGTTGCGATAGTCGTAGGAATAGCAGCAAACGCCCAACATCTGGGTAGATCGTATCGTTTAAAGAAGGTGATACCCGTATTGGGGCGACAGGGAATTGCAATCGATAAGGAGTATTATTATGTGTCAGATACGAAGGCGCTTTACAAATATGATAAGGAAGGTAACATGGTGATGAAGAATCTCCAGCCATTTCAGCATCCGGAAATTGCGAACCATTTTGGTGATATCGGCATCTTTAACGGTGAAATCTATTGTGGTGTGGAGAAGTTTGAGTATGGCCGCGGTCAAAACATTGCTGTTTCTGTCTATGATGCAAAGACCTTAAAATGGAAACGAGATTTCAACTGGGAACCAGGTTCAGGGCAGGTTGAAGTATCCGGGATTGCCATTGACCGGGAAAAAAATATGGTTTGGATGTCCGATTGGGTCGATAGCCGTTATGTATATGGCTATAGCCTTGAAACGGGAAAGTATTACACGAAAATGCAATGCCGTCCTGCGCCTTTTTGGTGCCAGGGTATATTCATTGCAGATGGAAAGATGCTTTTTGCCGCCGATGATGGAGAGGCGACCTACAAGATTGCAGATAATATTTATATTGCAGATATCAGTCAGGTTTCCTATACCGGGTTAAAAGATGGCGAACAATTTGCTCTGGTTGATCATAAACCGGTAAAAACGCCAGGTAAGATTGCTGCGGGAGCCATAGCGGGTCGCCTGACGCTTTTCCGTGAAATGTCCGATTTTCGGCGTACGGGAGAAATAGAAGGTCTTTCGATCGACCCTACAAATGATGATCTTGTTGTCTTGAACAATCGAGGCACACAAATTCTTCTTGGCATGTCCCAGGGACCATTAACAGATGAAGGCTATACAGAGGAAATTCACGAACTATATATTTACGAGAAAGTTGAATAAGTACAAAGTAATTCTTATTTGTCGCTTTAATTTTATCGTATCCATTTGACAATAATCCGGCTTTGTTTTTCTTTAACCCCAGTCATGAGCTCCCGAAGCATTAATGGAAACGGTAGATTCTGACTTAAAAACAGGATAGTCGATATATCCCTCATCCCCACCCTGATAATAAGTAGAGGGATCTCCTTCTGAAAGAGGATAAGCCATTTTAAAGCGCTCGATCAGGTCCGGATTTGCAATGAAAGGTCGGCCGAATGCTACGAGGTCTACCAGACCATCTTTTATGACATCGGTGGCTGTTTTTGCGGTATAGTTTCCGGCGGCAATCAAAATTCCATTAAAAACCTCGCGAATTTGGCGAATAAATGGCTTTGGTATCGGATTACCACCTTTGGGCGACAAGTCTGAAAGATGAAGATAAAGTATTCCGAGCCTGTCGAGTTCTTTAGCAAGATACAAATGAGTATCCTCTTCCTCTTCGTAAACTGGAAGATCATTATCTGTAGCAAAGGGGGACAATCGTACACCGGTTTTTTCCTTGCCTATCGCATCACTTACTGCTGTCATTATTTCCAGCAGAAAGCGGGAACGGTTCTCTATGCTTCCACCGTATTGATCTGTCCGCGGATTAGTTATGGGGTGAAGAAATTGTTCCGCAAGATAGCCATGCGCTCCATGAATTTCAATACCATCAAAACCGGCCTCCATTGCGTTAACCGCTGCTTTAACATGTTGTTCGATAATCTGACGCACTTCCTTTGTGCTTAATGCAAGCGGTTCAGACATGGGCAGGTATCCATCTAAGGTGCGAACAGTTCCTTCTGCTTTTAAGGGAGAGGGGGCGACGAGAGGCATGTTGTTTTCATTGTTGAGCATTTGTCCGATGCGCCCGGCGTGAACCAGCTGGATAAATATTTTTCCCCCTTCCTCATGAACAGCCTTCGTGATTTTTTTCCAGGCAGCAATCTGCACATCATTATAAATTCCGGGTGTATTTAAGTATCCGATGCCATTAGCTGTAATTGCGGTATTATCGGTAATGATAAGTCCGGTCGAAGCTCTCTGACGGTAATATATTTCAGCAGATGAATGCAGAATTCCTGCCGGAGCTCGTCTCCGGTTCATTGGCGCCATGACGACCCTGTTTTCAAGTTGCAGCGTATTACTGGAATAGGGCGATAAAAGGAGATTTGGGATGTAAGTCATAATTTTGTTTTTTCATTCAAAAGTAGCCCACATCAGGGTGTGATGTTAGGAATAAAACGAGGTAATTCCTGTAATTTTGGAGGTATGAAAAGCAAGGTTTTATATTTGCCCTTAGAGGTACAGGTTTCGGATCTCCAACACTGGTTCGAACAGCCACTCGTCTACCATTTTTTCGAGTTAGTACAGGTAAAAGAAGGAACAGGTACACGCCACGTTAACAATAATCTGTTGCCCTATCAAAAAGGTGATATCTTTATGTTTACCCCTTCCGATTGCCGGGGATTTTTTGAAACCACGCCCACCCGGTTTTGTTCTATCCGCTTTTCCACTCAATTTTTAATGCAATGTAAGGACGATGTCCAGCAAAGCCGAATAGCAGGTTGGCTCAAAAACCTGGAGGAGATCGTTTCTCATCAGAACCGGCTTTCAAAATTTGTGATCAGGAGCGACGCAGACGCAAAGATGCTTTCCAACCTGTTTGACAATATCCAGCTGGAATTCAATTGCAAAGGGATCTATCATCAAGATAATCTGCAGCAGATGCTGGGGGTGATGCTCAATATATTGGTTCGCAATGTTACGGCATCCCGATTCTCCAGGCAGAAGGAAGTCCATAGCGGGCCGCTTATAGACCGGATCCTGGATCACATCCATCTATATATCGGCTTGCCTGAGAAGTTACGTATCGAATGCCTGGCAGACCGCTTTAATCTTTCTATAAACTATATGGGAGAGTATTTTCGCAAGCTAACAGGTGAAAGCCTGAGGGATTATATAGGGCGCTACAGGCTGAAACTTGTGCAGCAGCGCCTCGTTCAAACCCGACTGACCCTGAACGAAATTGCACAGGAGTTTGGCTATTCCGACGAGAGTCACCTTAGCCGGCAGTTTAAAAAACATGCGAGTATGAGTCCGACTGAGTTTCGCAGAACTGCTGCAGAACACATTTAGCGGATTCAGCCCTTATTCACGCCTTAAAAAATAACCGATATATTTGTACCATTTCAAACTTGTTTAACTTACCAGTTTAGAAATCGATATCATGACGGATATTAATTTAGATGATTTGGACCAGTTTAAACGGCACCTTCAGAAAACCATACCTGTCGCCGATGATGAGCTGGAACATGTTTTGACCTATTTTAGCTTTAAGCACATCTCCCGCAAATCCTGGTTGCTAAGACCGCTGCAGCTGTCGAGAGCGGAATCCTATATAGTTAAAGGCCTTTTTCAAACGTCAGTTATAGATGATTCAGGGAGGAAGCACATTTTGTATTTTCCCCATGAAGACTGGTGGGTTGGAGACTTTAAAAGTTATGAGACAGGAAAAGCTTCGCAAATGGAAATAGAGGCCCTGGAAGATTCAATTCTTTTGCAAATCACCAGGGACAATTTGGAAAAACTATTCAAAGACCAGCCAGTATTTGAGCGCTTTTTCCGAATTCTCAATGGAAATATGGCTATCGCTTTACAGGACCGACTTTTACAGCAGCTTTCTACAAATGCGGAAGAAAAGTATAGACTGTTTAACCAAAAATTTCCGCAATTGCAAAATCGCCTGTCAAACAAACGCATCGCCGGTTTCCTGGGAATCACTCCGGAGTACTTCAGTCAGATGCTTAAAAAAATGTAAATCATAAAGTAGTTTAAGTTTTTTTAGGCGCTATGGTAATAGGTTTGTCCCGGACTTAAAACCATATCACATGAAGAGTTTATTTGATACAACTTTTATTAAGGGCAGGAAATTCGGGAACAGGTTTCTGGTTGCTCCGATGACCCGGGT
>CBFGNP010000191.1:0-7172 GCA_965650095.1 uncultured Pedobacter sp.
CAATGCGAAAATCCATCCATAGGTCTTTTCATCAACCTGAAATACTTCCATAAACAAAAGTGGGGAACCAGATATGTAGGCAAAAAGTCCCGAAAAGGCAAGCGCGCCTGTTAGAGCATAGGTATAGAATTGAGGATCTTTAAATACAGTCCAAAAGTTAGTTATGATTGGCTTGGGCTTTAAAGACAGATTGACATTCGGCTTATAGCTTTCAGGTAACCAGAGCCAGCTCGCCAGCAGGTTAAATGTACCCAGACCAAGTAAGATGAAGAAGATGGTATGCCATCCGTAAGCTACTGTTACATATCCCCCCAGCGTTGGAGCAATCATTGGCGAGACACCCAGCACCAGCATTAACAAGGCGAAAACTTTGGCATTTTCTTTAACAGGAAATAAATCGCGAACCATAGCTACTGATGCGACTGTAGCCGCACAGCTGCCCAGCGCCTGGATGAACCTTAAGGCAATTAAGGTATCTATACTGCTGGTAAAGGCGCATCCTGCAGAAGCGAGGATATAAACCAATAAGCCGATGTAAAGAGGCTTCTTTCTACCGAATTTATCCAGTAAAGGGCCATATAATAACTGTCCGGCCGAGATGCCAATAAAAAAACTGGAGAGGGACAGGGATACCCTGGCCGTATTGGTATGAAGATCTGCTGCAATGGCCGGAAAGCCTGGCAGGTACATGTCAATTGAAAATGGACCAAGAGCAGTAAGTGAGCCAAGTATCAGGATAAGTGCGTAATATTTTTTTTGAGTCATTTTTTTTTAGGCGATTAACATAATTTCATGCTTTAGAAACATGGATTTATGAAGGCATGCAATATAGTAATACATATTGAAGACACCTAACGTGTGAATTGTGTCATGATCATAGGAATAACCTGATTAAAGTGAATATTGCTTTATCTTGCAGGGAAGGGTTTGCCCGATTGTAGCATATTAATTCGATTGTGTATGTTGTTATATGTTAAAAATATGGTTTGTGACCGTTGTATCATGATTGTGAAACAACAGTTGGAAGGTTTTGGCTTGAAGGTTAATGAGATATCCCTGGGAAAGATTAATGTCGATCCGGCACCGGACGCTAAGCAGTTACAGGATATTGCCGGGTCATTAGGTATTTTGGGATTTGAACTGATTGATAAAGAAAAAGATCAGCTGGTTGAACAAATTAAAAATCAGGTCATTGAACTGGTTCACCATTCTGATTTGAGTGCTTTACACAAAAGCTTGACACAGGTAATCTCAGATAGATTGAATAAGGATTATGCTTATCTGAGTCGGCAGTTTTCCGAATCGGAAGGCTTCACCATTGAAAAGTATATCATCCAGCAAAAGATAGAGAAAGTGAAAGAATTAATGGAATATGGCGAATTGAATCTAAATGAAATCGCTTATCAAATGGGATATAGCAGTGGTGCGCATTTATCTACGCAGTTTAAATCAGTTACAGGTTTTACGCCCAGTAAATATAAGTCAGCTGAATTAAACGACAGAAAACCACTAGATAAGCTGAAATAACTGTGATTTTTTAGCATTTTTGCTATTTGTACCCCTAAAAAATAAATTATACATAAGAAATGGATAATATGATTAATCATCCCGGTGTTATTATTGGGTTTGCTGTAGTTGTAATAGTAATGCTCCTTTTGGACCTGGGCGTGTTTAATAAGAAAGTTCATGCTGTGAGCAGTAAGGAGGCTGCAATATGGTCTGTTGTATGGATAAGCCTGTCGATGGCTTTTAGTGGAGTAGTATATCTGACTTCTGGATTTGTGAAATTTACACAATTTCAATCCGCTTACTGGATAGAAAAAGCCCTGTCAGTAGATAACTTGTTCGTCTTCATCTTGGTTTTCGGCTTTTTTAAGGTACCGAAGGAACTGCATCACAAAGTTTTATTTTGGGGAATCATCGGTGCCTTGCTATTTCGTGCCATCTTTATTTTCGCAGGTGTTGGCCTGATCAACCTAACGTATTTACCAGAAGTGACCATATTTGGACATTCAGTGCAAATTAATGTGGTATTGTTTCTGTTTGGTTTATTCCTTATTTATGCAGGTATAAAATCTTGGACAAGCCATACGGAGGATGAGGAAGAAAAAGACTTCAGTAAAAGTCCCGGAGCGCAGGTGATTTATAAGCTCTTCAAGGTGAGTAAAGAATTTGATGGCGCAAAATTTTTTACTATTGAAAATGGCGTTAAACTGGCTACGCCGTTATTGGTCGTGGTAGCGGTTATTGAGTTTACAGATTTATTGTTCGCTGTAGATTCTATACCGGCAATTTTTGCTATTGCGCCTGATGACCCTTTTATTTTATATACGTCAAATATATTCGCGATTTTAGGATTAAGAGCACTTTACTTCCTGCTGGCTAATTTTATCTATATGTTTAGCTTGTTGAAGTATGGTCTGGCCATAATTTTATCGTTTATCGGCGTTAAAATGGTGATTGCACCTTTCTATCATATTTCATCCCCAGTGTCATTAGCAATAGTAGGAGGGGTGCTCCTCATTTCAGTTATTGCTTCGCTCATATTTTCGCCAAAGCGAGAGGAAGTGGTGGAAGAAACAGATTAGTTAACCAGACACAAAAAAGAGGGCATCCCATTGGAATGCCCTCTTTTTTGTGTCTGGAAGATTAAAACAATGTAAATTCAACCCTACGGTTTTTCTGGCGACCTTCAGCGGTTTTGTTTGACGCTATAGGTTGGTTTGGACCGTAACCTGTTGCTTCAATACGTGATGCGTTTGCGCCCTGCGACACCAGGTAAGCTTTGATTGCTTCTGCTCTGTCTTTAGATAAGCGAAGGTTTAACGCCATAGATCCGGTGTTGTCGGTGTGTCCGGCTAACTTTAAGCTAAAGTTTTTCGCGATCAGCAATTCTGCTACTTTGTTTAAAGTTGAATAAGATCTGGACCTGATCGTAGACTTACCTAAATCGAATTCCAGGTTTTTAATGGCTTCATCAACTACCCTGCGGTCAGCCTCTGTTACCACAACCTTGGTTTCTTTGATGATTTCACGTTGAGCTTTGATTGGGCAACCGGAGCCATCTACGACTGTTCCGGATTTTGTACCTGCACATTTGTCAAATTTATCAGCCACCCCATCATTATCCTCATCAGCCATATCTTTCGCATACTGTGCCCTGTCTCTTTCCGCATTTTGCTCTGCTGTCGATAATGCTCTTCTTAACTCATCAGATTCTTCTTTGGATTGTTTACGAAGATCAGCTAAAGCACTGTAATTTTGCAACTGTGGTTTTTCTTTGCTTCCAAGGGCAAATTCTAAACCGATATGCCCGTAAGAGAATTTATCATTTTTAGACCCGGAATTATACCCGTCAAATTTATCTGATTTTACAAAGTTTACATCGTACCCCATGTCCAGGTTGATGCCTTTTGCTACACCAAGTTTGAAACCTGCGCCAACCGGCACGAACCATCTTTCGTTGTCACCCTCGCTTGCCGATGTAGTACCATCGTTAATCGTGGCATTTGCGGACATATAGCCAGCACCTGCTTTCACATAAGGGATCAGGATCGCATTTTCATTGTTGATGTTAATGTTCGCCAGGTTATAAACCGCTGTTAAAGCAGCTGACCATTCGATTTTAGTTTCATAGCTTGAATTGGCGGTGTAGGTGTTGTCACCATCAACTACATCTTCAAAAGATCTGAGTCCTTCCGTTTTTCCTCGTAAGAAATCAGCCTGAAGTCCTAAAGAAGGCAAGATTTGTTTTTTGACAAAAGCCCCGTAACCAATATTTTCTTTAGCAGTTTGGAAATCACGTTCTTTACCATTGAATATGGTATTCTGACTTAACACTCCGCCATGGATACCGACTGACCAGGTACGGAAGGCTTTTTCTGAAAACCGACTTGTCGATTGATCTTGTGCAAATAATTGTGAGGAGAGCCCTACCAGAGATAGCACCAGAGCTGTTTTTGTAATTTTCGATTTCATTTTGATATATTTAGATAAAATGTTCGGTCTAATTATGCCGAACAGGTATCTCCTTGTAATAACCTTGCCAAAGCCGAATTTCCTAAGTATTAATTTTGAATGTATTAATAATCAAGCTTTTAATCAAAGTGTTTAGATTCGGCAAAAAAATGAATCAATAGTTTAAATCTTAGTAAAAATGTATAGTATTTACTACAATACAGATCATTGCAAATGATTATAGTTCAAAGACGTCACCCTTTTTCGGAACGATAACCTCATAATCCTCCTTTTCAAGTGCCTGAGCTAAGTTATGCATGCTACTCAATTCTCCATGAACCAGAAAAACCTTTTTTAAAGTGTTTGGGTCTTGTTGTTTGACGGTGTTTACCAGATCGTTATGATCTCCATGACCGCTTAACAGATCTGTCTGTTTTATATTGGCATACACCATGAGGTCCCGGTTTCTTAATTTTATGATTGGGTCTCCTCTTAAAAGCCTGTTTCCGAGCGTACCTTTCGCGCAATATCCGATAAACAATATGGTACAATAGTAATTCTGGATATTATAATAAAGATGATCCTGTATTCTGCCACCTTCAAGCATTCCGGCAGAGGATATGATGATACATGGCTCATGATAATTGCTAATGGATATGCTTTCACGTTTATCGTGTACGTACGAAAGTTCTTTAAATTCAGAACCATCAACCGCGTTTTTGTAAAAGTTCTGAGCTTCTTCATTAAGGTAACGCTGATACTTGTGATAAATCGCGGTCGCCGAGCTGGCAAGAGGGCTATCTATAAAAACTTTGACCGGGGGAAGAAGTTTTTTATTGAATATTTTATTGAGTACATAGGCGAGTGCTTGTGTTCGGCCGATGCTAAAGGCTGGTATGATCAATCTGCCTGGATATTTAATGCAGGTCTCCGAAATCGTTTCAATGAGCTTTTGCTCCAAAGTCGTGTCTGTGCTATGAAATTTACCCCCGTAAGTTGATTCTGAGACCAGGTAGTCTACCTGTGGTAATGGCTGAGGATCAGTTAAAAGCGGATACTTTTTCCTGCCGATATCTCCCGTAAATGCAATCCGTTTAATAGATTCATTTTCACGAACAGTTAAAACTATGGCGGCTGCCCCTAATAAATGCCCGATGGGAATAAAGGTTAAGGATAAGTTTTCATTGATCTTGAATTCCTTTTCAAAGTCTATAGTTACAAAGCGTTCAACCGTTTCTAATACATGTTTTTGCAGATACAAAGGTTCCGGCCCTGATCTATGTCGCTTAGTGCGTGGATGCTTGTTCTGTTTGCTTAGAAAAATATTTACTGAGTCCAGTAACAGTACCTCAGTTAGTTCAGCAGTAGGAGGGCTACAAAGAATCTGTCCGTTGAAACCCATTCGCACCAAAGTTGGTAAATTCCCCGAATGGTCGATATGTGCATGAGTTAATATAACGACATCAATGCTGGCAGGGTCAAATGAGAAATACTGGTTTTCATGCTGATAGGTGCCTTTCTCATAATCAAGGCCACAATCGATCAGAACGTTATAGTTTTCTATCTGCAACAGGTGCATGCTGCCCGTTACCTGTTCAGCGGCGCCTAAAATTGTCAATTTCATAATTACACTATCCTTATGGGAAGCAATTTATAGTTTTTAAAAGGTTTTTTGGTTTTTGTGGTTCAACTATCTTTATGAAGCCACTCTATCCAGTTGGAGACAAGGTATTTGTAATTTACTAAGGGTGACTGAATGGTTGATATAATTTTCCAGTTCAGCAGCTCATCTTTAAAAACCGGAGCTGGTAACTGAGTCCTTAATGCTGCAGTTGTGTAAAACTGCTGTTTGCTGGGGTGATCGGGTGAACAGGCATTGTATATATGTCCGAACGTGCCATTTTTAAGCAGGCTCAAGCTTAGGCCAATGCAATCGTCCAGGTGAATCAGATTAATGGGCGCCCTGCCATTCGGTACATCCGTTTTCCCTGCGAAAAATCTTCCAGGTTCTCTTTCCGGACCAATCAATCCACCAAAACGAATAATTGTGCTAGTAAATGCTTGTTGACTGCTAAGTAACTTTTCAGCTTCCAGGATTGCTCTTCCAGATTCAGTTTCTGGTCGGGCCACAGTTAACTCTGTTATCTCCTCATTTATGTCGCCATATACAGCTGTTGAACTGATAAATACAACCTGATTAACCTTATTTAGCTTTGCAGCATTAGCGATGTGTGCAATTTTAGCGCTGAAGTCCGACTGTTGGCCTGCACGTCTGTTTGGAGGGATACAAATAAATAGCACGTCTGTTTGAAAGAAGGCAGGATCGTAGCTTTCTTTATCTTTTTGAAAATTAATCAAAAATGGGCGAATCCGGTGAGTCGCCAATAAGTCAAGCTTTTCGGGTGTGGTGGAGGAGCCTTTTACGATGTAATGTTGCTGTACCAACTTCTTTGCCAGTTCGAATCCATACCAGCCACAGCCCAAAATACTAATTGTTTTTGGCGCTGTTGAAGTGATAAAGTTATCCATCAGTTTTTTCTCTTGTAGACCTAAATAAAAAGAGGGTAATGTTTTTGACATACCCCCTTTAAAAAAAATGTTCTTAGTAATTAAAGTACTGATACGTTTGATGCCTCAGGGCCCTTTTTACCATCGTTTAATTCAAACTCAACACTGTCTCCTTCATTCAGCTCTCTGAATGAATCGCCGGTAATAGCAGAAAAGTGTACGAAAATATCTTTTCCTCCATCTTCCGGAGTTATAAATCCAAACCCTTTAGCAGAATTAAACCATTTAACTTTTCCTGTTGTACGCATATTGTTGATATATATTTCGATGTGAAAATAATCAATTGATTTTTAATATCAAAATACCAGCAGCCTGCTCTTTACTATAGTTAGGTATGTACGGAATATTTATAAAGCTATTAAAACTTAGCACTTGTGCTTTTGTTTTAGATAGGATTAGCGTGATGATAAAGAGATGATTATGTTAGGGAAAAGGAAAGCAAAAAAGTTCCTGTCAGAAACTGACCTGGACAATAGTACCGCCGAAAATCTCGGCTTGGATGCGGATGGTTCATCTGATGACTCCATATATAGCAATTTGAATAGTGACAACGACAGGATTTCAGGAAATGCGGATGGGGAGGACGATCGAAAGAACACAAAAGAGCCGCCGGGGCATTCTTTATTAGACGAAAAGTAACCTTTGGC
>CBFGNP010000192.1:0-7168 GCA_965650095.1 uncultured Pedobacter sp.
TAAGAAGAAATTATAAGATGATAAATTTAGTTTGGCTGGTTCCCCTGATTCCGCTTTTAGGCTTTGTTGTTAATGGCCTTGGCAGAAATTCATTGTCGAAAGGTGTGATTGGCTTCATAGGGAGCGGTGTAATATTCATTTCGTTTGCGATTAGTCTGGGGATATTTTTTGAGCTCGGTGCTGATGTTGTTAAATCTCATGAGATCTTTCTTTTTAATTGGATCAGTGCAGGAACGCTTCACATTCCACTTTCATTCCTGATAGATCCTTTAAGCTCGTTGATGCTGCTGATTATTACAGGGGTAGGTTTCCTGATTCATATTTATTCTATTGGTTATATGCATAATGATGAAGGATTTGGTAAGTTTTTCAGCTACCTGAATCTGTTTATCTTTTTTATGTTACTATTGGTTTTAGGATCAAACTATATTGTCATGTTTATCGGCTGGGAGGGTGTTGGACTGTGTTCTTATCTGCTGATTGGCTTCTGGTATACCAACAGCAGTTATGCATCGGCGGCAAAAAAGGCCTTCGTGATGAACCGTATCGGTGACCTTGGGTTTTTATTGGGTGTATTCCTGATCTTCAGCACCTTTGGGAGTGTAGAGTTTGGAAAGATATTTCCACAGGCCGCGAATATGTTGCCTGGCAATGGTACAATTGCTTTGATTGCGCTGTTGCTATTTATAGGTGCCTGTGGTAAATCAGCGCAGCTGCCCTTATTTACCTGGTTGCCCGATGCGATGGCAGGACCCACTCCGGTTTCTGCGCTAATTCACGCAGCGACCATGGTTACCGCAGGTATTTATATGATTGCAAGATCGAATCTGTTGTTTGACCTGGCTCCAATGGTCCAGCATGTCATTGCTATTGTTGGTCTGGCTACGGCCATTGTTGCAGCCATTATTGCCTTAACCCAAACAGACATCAAAAAGGTGCTGGCTTATTCAACGGTGTCTCAGTTGGGATACATGTTCTTAGGTCTTGGCGTTGGTGCTTATAACGGAGCTTTCTTCCATGTAATTACCCATGCCTTCTTTAAAGCACTTCTCTTCTTGTGTGCGGGTTCAGTGATTCATGCCTTGCATCACGAGCAGGACATGCGCCATATGGGTGGCTTGCGTAAAAAGTTGCCGGTTACTTTCATCACCATGTTAATTGGAACCATAGCCATTTCAGGATTACCTCCATTTTCGGGCTTCTTCTCTAAAGACGAGATTTTAGCGCATGTTTATCTGCACGATAAAGTGATGTGGGGAATTGCCGTATTTGGCGCATTTCTGACTGCATTTTATATGTTTAGGATGTTGTTTCTTACTTTCTATGGTAAATACCGCGGCACACACCATGCTGAAGAGAAAATATATGAATCACCGAAGTCAATGACTGTTCCTTTAATCGTTCTGGCTGTTTTATCTGCTATTGGCGGGCTGATCGGCGTTCCGGAAACACTGGGAGGAAGCCATTGGTTGTCGCACTGGTTAGCTCCGGTAATTAAACATGCAGCTGAATCACCTGATCATGCAACAGAATATGCATTAATGGGAGTTTCTGTTGTTGGCGTTTTAATTTCTATAGCGGTTGCCTACGGTAAATATGTTAAACGAAACCACATTCCTATACCAGACGAGGCTAAACGCCCGGCACTTGCCAGTTTGTCGTACCACAAGTTTTATTTTGATGAAATTTATGATGCGGTGATCAGGAGGCCTTTGGATGCGATCTCGGGCTTCTTCTATAAAATTGTTGACCGTAAAATTGTGGACGGTATCGTAAATGGCTTCGGATGGAGTACTTCAGAAGCCAGCAAGGGTTTGCGTTTGTTGCAGACCGGGAATGTCGGCTTTTATATTTTTATGATGGTGGTTGGAATCATCTCATTGTTATTGTATACTTATTTATCTCTATAAAAGATCGTTCAAGAAAAGATAATGGAACAACTTTTACTACTTCTTCTATTTTTACCATTGGTTGGCGCCTTGGTTACCGCATTTTCCGGAAATGCAGCAAAGCATGTTGCCCTGATATCGGCAATTGTTTCTTTAGCCCTGGCGTTGGTTATGGTATGTAATTTTATACCGGATGCGAGTACACAGTTTGTCGTAAACTGTCCCTGGATAAAAGATCTTGGCATCAGTTTCCATACAGGTGTAGATGGGATCAGCATGATCACGATACTGTTAACAAATGTATTAATGCCCCTGATCATTCTTTCCGCTTATCAGTATCAATATAAAAATGCAAATGCGTTCTTCGCGCTGATCTTGTTTATGCAAAGTGGTTTGCTGCTGGTGTTTACAGCAATGGACGCATTCCTGTTCTATATAGGATGGGAAGCCGCTCTGATCCCAATTTACTTTATCTGTGCAATATGGGGTGGTAAGGACCGCATCAGGGTAAACATGAAGTTTTTTGTTTATACCATAGCTGGATCGCTGTTTATGCTGTTGGGTATCATTTATCTTTATTTACAAAATCCTTCCAATAACTTCGATATTCAGGCATTTTACAATCTTAATTTAAATTCAAGCCAACAGGGATGGGTGTTCTGGTCGTTCTTCATCGCTTTCGCGATAAAAATGCCGGTATTTCCTTTTCATACCTGGCAACCAGATACTTATACGGAAGCTCCGGCTCCGGGGACCATGCTGCTTTCAGGTATCATGCTTAAGATGGGTATTTATGGGGTGATCAGATGGCTATTACCGGTTGTACCGGGAGCGGTTCAGGACTGGGGACAGCTTGCTATTATTCTGTCCATCATTGGTGTGGTTTATGCTTCGTTGATTGCCTTTACACAAAAGAATGCAAAACGATTGGTCGCCTATTCTTCCATTGGCCACGTTGGGTTAATATCGGCAGGTATCTTTGCCTTAAATGTGCAGGGGATGCAGGGTGCGATGATCCAGATGCTGAGCCACGGTATCAATGTGATAGGCTTATTTTTTGTGCTGGATATTATTGCAGGTCGCATGCAGACCAATAAGATTGCTGAGCTTGGAGGCATCGCAAAGCAAGCTCCCAAGCTGGCTATTGTGTTTCTGATCCTCGTTTTAGGAACTGTAGCTTTGCCGGGAACAAATGGCTTTATAGGCGAGTTCCTTTTGCTGATGGGCATATATCAGTATAATTTATGGGCCGCTGTATTTGCCGGGCTGACCATCATTTTTGGTGCGGTTTATATGTTCAGAATGTATCAGAACATTATGCTTGGCAAAACCAATGAGCTAACAATAGGCTTTACAGATATCAAAGGATCGGAGCGGGTGGTATTGTATGTGATCTGTGCGTTGGTCATCATCATGGGGGTTTATCCAAAGCCAATTTTAGAATTGTCAGAAGCTTCAGTACAACATTTAATAGAACAGGTCACACAAAAATTAACATCGGTAAACTAAGGAGATGAATATCATTATAACAATAACTGTTACCGCTTTAGTGGTGCTTTACGCAGGTTTGTTTAAGGCTAAAAAAGCATTATTACCTATTACCTTACTTGGTTTGCTTACTTCGCTGGCTTTTGTAGTTACAGGTTGGAACGCGGACCAGACCTATTACAATATGATGCAGATGGATAACTTTGCATTGGCTTTTACCGGTATTACGGTCCTTGGTACCTTGCTTATATTTTTGCTGACTCAAAACTATTTCGCTGCAAACAGTGAAAATATAGCGGAGTATTTTACACTGATCCTTTTTGCCCTTGCGGGGATCATAATTATGGTTTCCTATAAAAACATGTCTATGTTATTTATAGGTCTTGAGATCATGTCGGTGAGTTTATATATCCTTGCCGGAATACGGAAAAGTAATTTTGCTTCCAACGAGGCTTCGTTGAAATACTTCCTGATGGGGGCATTTTCTACAGGCTTCCTTTTGTTCGGTATTACGCTGATTTATGGTGCTACGGGATCGTTTGATCTTGAAGTGATCAATCAATATCTGGTTGCAAACTATAAGAGCGTTTCGCCGATGTTCTACCCGGGGATCGTATTGCTGATGATCGGACTGTGCTTTAAAATTGGTGCAGCTCCCTTTCATTTCTGGACCCCTGATGTATATGAGGGTGCGCCAACGCTGATCACAACGTTCATGTCGACCATAGTTAAAACCGCTGGTTTTGCGGCTTTTCTTCGCTTATTCGCAGATACTTTTGCGCCTTTACATGACTTCTGGATGCCACCGTTGATGGTGATCGTATGTTTAACTTTATTGATTGGAAATGTTACCGCCTTGTTCCAAAAGAACTTTAAAAGGATGCTGGCTTACTCGAGTATCTCGCATGCAGGGTATTTGCTGTTCTCGCTGATCACTCTGACGGCAAATTCATCGAACAATGTGCTGGTTTATGCCGCTGCCTATACTTTCGCAACGATCGTCGCTTTTGCTGTTTTAATTTTAGTGAAACAGAAAACCGGTAATGATCATTTTGACAGCTTTAATGGCCTGGCCAGCCGAAACCCCTTTACTGCACTGATGCTGACTATAGCAATGTTGTCGCTTGCCGGCATACCACTTACTGCAGGATTTATAGGGAAATACCTGATGTTTTTGAATGTCATGACTGAATACAAGATCTATCTGGTTTCCTTTGCTATTTTAAATGCATTGGTGGGGTTCTATTACTACTTTAAAGTGATCGTAGCGATGTATTTCAAGGAAGGCAATGAAACTGAGCTACAGATGCCTGTTCAGTATCAGTTTGTGCTTATTTTTTCAATTTTGATTACCGTGTTTTTAGGAGTATATCCCTCGGTAATTTTAAATTTGATATAGTGACATCTATAGATAATTATTTGTAGTTTTACGAATAATTGAAATATGCACGATTTCTGGAATTCATTACAGCACTTCATTGATCCCGAAAAATTACTTAAAGAAGGTGGTTTTTACGTTGTAATGTTTGTGATATTTGCCGAGACAGGTCTGTTTTTTGGCTTCTTCTTGCCTGGTGATTATCTCTTGTTCCTTGCCGGAATGTTCGTAGCTACAGGTAAACTGGATGTAAATATATATGTCCTGATTTTTGGCTTGTGTGTTTCTGCAGTTTCTGGCAATTTTGTAGGGTATTGGTTTGGCCGGAAAACAGGGCCCATGTTATACCATAGAAAGGAGTCTTTCTTCTTTAAACGGCGGTATTTGAAAGCTGCCGAAGAATATTACCATAAGCAGGGAGCTTTTGCATTGATCATGGGAAGATTCGTTCCCATTGTACGAACATTTGCACCGATTTTTGCAGGTGTTGTGAAGTTAGATTTCAAAAGATTTGCTTTATATAACATTACAGGTGCATTAATTTGGATAGCTTCCTTAACTTTGCTTGGTTATTTCCTGGGAAGAAGATTTGAAAAAGAAATTAACGATTATTTATTGTATATAATTATAGGTTTCATTGTGATTACTACGATCCCGTTAATTGTCACATTTGTGAGAAAGAAAGTAGTAAAGGACGACAATGAGGAATTAAACACTGAAAAACAAAAATGAGTAAAGACGACCATCATCCGTGGCACAATGTGTCTCCAGGCGACAACTTGCCAGAGATAGTGAATGCAATTATTGAGATTCCGAAAGGATCCAAAGCGAAATACGAAATTGATAAAGAATCAAATCTGATCAAATTAGACCGTGTCCTATTTTCATCGGTGATGTATCCGGCAAATTATGGATTTATCCCGCAAACTTATTGCGATGATAATGACCCGCTGGATATTTTAGTGTTATGCTCTGTGGATGTATATCCTATGACCATTATTGAAGCTAAGGTAATTGGTGTAATGCATATGGTAGACAATGGTGAGCAGGATGATAAGATCATCGCTGTAGCCAAAAACGATATGTCTGTAAATTATATCAACGATCTTGCTGAATTACCCCCACATACCATGAAGGAAATTGTGAAGTTTTTTCAAGATTATAAAGCATTGGAAGAGAAGAAAGTGACCATTGAACATCTACTTGGTGTACGTTATGCACACAAAGTGATACAAGAAAGCATTGAGCTTTACGATAAGGAGTTTAGAAATAAATCTTAAATGGAAGCATTTAAAATATTTTTTACCTTTTTCCTGGTGGCCCTGAACGGCTTTTTTGTTGCGGCAGAGTTTGCGATAGTAAAAGTACGGGCTTCCCAGATTGAGATAAAAGCTAAGTCCGGGAGTCGTGTTGCTAATATAGCAAAACACATCACCCAGCATTTGGATGGTTATCTTGCCGCAACTCAGTTGGGGATCACCTTGGCCTCACTTGGTTTAGGTTGGGTGGGTGAGTCGGTTATGCATAATATTGTGCATAATCTGCTGATCAACTTTTCTCTTTCTGAGGTATATATAACCTCTATTTCTACCGGAATAGCCTTCCTGTTCATCACCGTTATGCACATTGTGTTTGGAGAACTGGCACCAAAATCTATCGCCATCCAAAGACCGGTTGCAACCACTCTATTTGTTTCACTTCCACTTCAGGGATTTTATTGGCTGTTCAGACCATTTATATGGGTATTGAACGGCTTTGCCAACATAGTGTTAAAGCTATTTGGGATTTCCAGTATTGGCGGACATGATTCTGTTCACAGTACCGAAGAACTTTACTATTTATTGGATCAGGGAAAGGAAAGTGGGGCATTAGATACCAATGAACATGAGCTGATTAAAAACGTTTTTGATTTTAATGAGCGTGTGGTAAAAAATATCATGGTTCCGAGAACCAAAATATCAGGTATAGAGCTTTCTACACCTAAAATGGAGGTAGTTGAAAAAATAATAGCGGAGGGATATTCACGTCTGCCTGTATATGATGATATCATTGACAAGATTATCGGTATAGTGCATGCTAAAGATATCCTTCCCTTGCTGGCCGGTAACAAGGAGTGGGCTTTGAGTGACATCATCAGAAAGCCTTATTTTGTGCCTGAGACTAAAAAAATCAACGACCTGTTGAGCGAGCTTCAGCAAAAACGAATTCAGATTGCGATCGTCATTGACGAATTTGGAGGTACAGCCGGGATGGTTACCCTTGAAGATATTGTTGAGGAAATTGTAGGAGAGATACAGGATGAATATGATGAGGAAAAACCTACTGTGGAAAAAATATCTGATACCGAATTTATCATTAATGCATATGCTACCGTTTATGATGTAAATGAACACCTGCCCCACGATCTTCCGGA
>CBFGNP010000193.1:0-7161 GCA_965650095.1 uncultured Pedobacter sp.
CAAATGCCGGTTTCAGATCCGGATTACCATCTGTTAATGTACTGTTTAGAATACTCACTACACGGCTTGGCACCAGGTCATTGAAGTTTGGCCTTGAATAACCAAAAGATACAGCACCACGTGCTACCATATTTTTGGTCAGGTCATATTTACCCTGCAGGTTTGGCAAGAACTTGGTATAGTTGTAGGTGGAGTTAACCGGTACCGATGAAGTCAGGTTGCCATCACCATCCTGATTTACCAGCTTCGCATCATAATCTACATCGGTTCGCTCCACCCGCAAACCGCCAATCAGCATAAGTCTTTTAAACTGGATACGGTTCATCAGGTATCCGGCCACTACATTTTCATCTGCGTCATAAAAATAGGAATCAATGGATATCTGGCTCAGATCAGCGCTTTGCGTAAAAAGTGAGGGGTTGTTTGCAAAAAAGCCCAATGTTGCCTCCTTATCTACACCTAAACCGAAGCTGATGTTGTCATCCAGGAAGTCTGCGGAAACCTCCGGATCACCCTTAAAATTGTTCAGGTTGCCCACATCTGCCGGACCGCTATAATTGGCTACAAAGGTACTTGCCGGTCTGAAACGTTTATTGTTCATCCTTTTAACTTTAGCACCCATCTTAAAAAAAGCATCGTTATTGCCTATTTTGTAGGGATAAGTCATGTTGACACGGGCTACAAAATTGCGTCCTTCAGTTTTAAAATCATTCGCCTCAATGGTATTGTACCGATACAGGGCAGCATTGTTCTTAGCATCTGTAGAACCCGTTGCCTGGATATAGTCGCCGGAAATAGCAGTTATGGTCAGCGGTACATTTCCTGTAACATAGTTGTAGGCAGCTGCCCGCTGGTCGAACTTCGAAGCCGTCAGGAATATACCTCCGTCCAGCTTCACCCTACTGAGCATCGTTTCGCCTTCCAGGCTGAAATTGATATTATTGTTTCGCATCTGTCTGTCCAGCACCTCATTATAGCCACGCCCCCGACTGGTGGTATACACACCATTTACCAGTGTGGTATTAGCGGTTTGCATACGGGTACGCTTGCGATAGCGTGTAGCATCGTTATCCAGGCTGGTAAAAGTTAAATTGGCCACAACAGAGGTTGTAGGGCTAAAGTTGTAATCAATGGTCGTCGTTGCTCCCATGCGGGTACGTTCATTCTCCAGGTAAACCAGGCGGATATCTGTAGGAAAATAGATCTTTCCCTTTCCGTCAGCGAAATCCTTCTGCTGCCATTGCTGGGCATTGATCTCATCATAGCCGTTATTGGTTTTGTAATAACTGCCGGACACCGTGACCCCCATTTTCCCATTCGGAAGCTCATCTGTTGCACCATAGCGACGGCCGAAACTGATGTTACCGATGCCATTGGAGTTGTCGCGCAGTTTGTTGTATCCGCCACCAAGGTCTACAGACAACTGTGGCTTCAAACCAATTGCTGTTGGTGTTTTTAAGTTGATCGCACCGGCGATGGCATCGCCATCCAGGTCCGGGGTTAAGGTTTTAATGACCTCCATGGAAGCCAGCACATTGGCAGGAACCAGGTCTAACTGCGCATTACGCTGCCCCAACTCCTGTGTACTCATGATTTGTTCTCCATTGATGTTGATGTTGGTGTAACCACCAGGTGTACCACGTAACTGTACGGTAGAACCTTCGCCCTGTTCGCGTCCAATGGTGACCCCCGGAAGCCTTTGCAACGATTCAGCTACATTAAGATCCGGAAAACGGCCCATCAGGTCGGCAGAGATCACCTGCTTGATGTTGTCTGCATTTCTCTGCTGGTTCAGCGCCTTTTGCTGCCCTTCGATCACACCAGATACGGTTATCCCGCTCAGCGCAACAATGCTGCTGACCATCCTGATGTTCTGTACCTGGGTCTGCCCCGCTTTCACCTCTACATTCGTTTCAACGGGGTTAAAGCCCATATAAAATACAGCAACCACATAAAGCCCAGGCTTCAGGTCATTGAGTTGAAAATCGCCGCTCGTGCTGCTGGAAACACCTTTATTGGTACCTTTAATTTTAACAGAAGCACCCGGCAGCGCTCCACCCCGCTCATCAATCACTTTACCCCTGATGTTGCCGACGGACTGTGCATGTGCAGTGAAGCTCATCCCTGCAGCCGAAATGGTGACCGCTAATATCCACATGAGATACGATTTAAAAATAGATTTTTTCATGACAAGTTCTTTTTTGAGTTTGGCTTTGGTTGATATATTGGTTAGTTCTGGAATGATTTAAATTTGTAGTAACCACTTAAAAAGCGGAGTGCGAAGCTGGTTCCGATGTCGCGGTTGACCAGCCATACCTTGCCCTTGGACCGTGTTCGGGTTTCAATGACCTGGCCTCTGAGATTTTTATCGGGATGATCTTCCGCAAAACGGTTGTGCAGCAGCCAGTAGGCCGATTTTTCGATATTGGCATCAAATTCCGTATAGCCGTATCCGGATAGCTGCATCCAGACAATACCGGAAAGGGCAACCTCAGATCCGGTTACAGAGCCCTTATCCGGTGCTTTACCGTCAGTGTAATTGTCATAATACATGGTGCCATCCTTTTGTTGTGCCTTGGCATGGGTACGCGCAGTTTTAGCCGCGCCTTCCAGGTACTTTTTATCTTTCGTGAGCACATAGGCCTCTATCAGGGATTCCGCATACCAAAGGTTGAACCGGGGATGGAAGGAATGTACCGCTTTAAAATTGGGCATAAAATCAGACCATATCCCGTTTTCATCCTGCAGCTTCAGCAGGCTGTTACACAGGTTGATAAAAGCATCCTTAAAAGCCTTATTTCCGGAAAATGTATAGGCATCCTTAAAGAGTGAGCCCTCCGTATTCGGACGAGAAACATCGAATAAAGTCTGTTCCCCTACTTTTTTGTCTTTCCAGAACCGACTGTATTCCTTCTGCACTTCGCCGGTTTTGAGATCAACATTGTCGTAACATACCCCTTTTTCTGCGTCGTACATATTTTTAATCATCCATTCTGCCGCTTCTGTAGCTGTTCTTGCATATTTTTTGTCCCCGGTTACCCTGCTCAGCTCATAGATGCCGGGGCTGCCATCAGAAATGGTGGCAAAAACAATGACATCATCGCCAATAAAATCGCCATGTGTAGCACCGAGCATACCTTTCAGTTTAGGATGGTCTTTGATCTGCAGGCCGATCCAGTAATCCCCTGCTTTTCTGGCTGCGTTTAACCAGTTTTCATTGCCCCTGATCTTATACCCTGCCAGCAGGGCATTGATTGCCTGCCCGGTATGCCAGGGTACTTCATAAGGATACCATTTGCCTTCGGTAAGGTTGTAATCACAGCGCGACTTACCCTGTTCATCCAGGATCACATTGACAATACAATTTGCGGTCTGGTCAATCGCAGTAACAATTTCTTCCCTTTTAACCTGGGAAGCGGCAGGATCAGCGGCGCTAACAAAAGTGGCCAGGATCATACTGGTCAGGATCTTAATCTGCTTCATGACTGTTCTGGTTAGCATTGATGGTATATTTGTGTTTGTGGTTGGTTACTGGTTCTGTGGTGTCCAGCCGAAAAGTGAAAGCTGCATTGGCCGCCTTGCTTTTTACCTTCAACAGGATATAATTGGTTCCTGCGTTTAATGACAGGTTATAGGATTTTTCTTTGGGCAGCAGCATGTTCCCACTGGGAAGCCTTTCGCTTTCCGAAACCTGGTTCCCGTTGCAGAAAAGTTGAACAATACTATCGTTTCCTACCCTGGCCGGCAGCTGCCTGTCATTTTCGGTAGATATGGTGCAAAACGCGTAGACATAAGCGTCATCAGACAGGTTTTTAAATTTATCGACGATGCCCCCGTTATCGGTGTTGTATTTCATCCAACGGAATGATTTCTCCTTGTACTGTGCAATATCACCGGGCTTAGGCGGCTGGTTTGCCGCCTGATCTTCTGAGTACATAAACGCAGGAAATACATTTGAATCACCCTTAAAAGGTCCGCTTAACAACCAGAAATTGAAATAATACCGTTCGCTTAACACGACATTTAATCCGATGGTGGCAGCCGGAGGGATTTGGCTGCCGGCTTTATTCAAAGCAAGCAGCTGATCTTCAAGCGCGGTTAACGCAGCAATACGGGTTTGGTAAGGTTTTAACGCGTATTCCAGGGTATAGGGTTGATTTTCACTATTCCATTTAAGTTGAAAATCGGCTTTCATAACCACATATCTGTTTTTTAAAGCCTTTATGGAAGCGATGCGCTCGTTAAAACCGTTCCAACGGGCCGGGGATTTACCCCGGTTCTTCGCATACCATTTTGCCAGTGCTGCAATTTCGTTCCTGGTATCGAAAATCAATTTGTACCGTTCTAATGTGTATTTCAGCGTGGCCAGATCAGAAAGGTTTCTGACGGGCCTGGCCGAACGCAGGAACTGTGCAGCTTCATTGACCAGCCGGAGCCCTGCAGGTACATCCTTATTGTTGAGGATAAGGGTTTCGCCATCAACTGGTAAAATGTGCTGCCACCAGATCTCATGGGTCAGGTTATAGGTTAGTGGCAGGTCTCTCAACTCCATTAGCTTTCCAACAGCTTTCACATAAGCCCCATTTGCGGTTCCATAAGCGGCTTTTTCATAGCGCAGATCAAATTCATCGTTAAAAACAGCTTTCACATTCCAGCTTTTCTCTGCCGCCATATAAACGCCATACCAGTCTTCCGAGAACAGCTGATCACCACCTTCATCCCAGATTGTGGTATAAGCACCAATGGCACCTTCCCGGTACCCCTCGTCGATAAAACCATTGATATTGGCTTTGGCCATGGCCAGATCAGGAAACAGCCTGTTGGTATTCAAAATACCCGGGCAAACCATAAACCTCAGGTTCCTTTTAACAAAAGGGTCTATCCATTTGCTATAGGATTCAGGATCGCCATATTCCCAGGTCATATAAACAATATCTTTGGGCAGCATGTCCAGAATCTCCTCATGCTGCAGGGCGATATCACCCCACATCATCAGTTTCTTGCCGTTCTTCTTCAGCACCTCATAAAGGAATTTCAAGTGATCCGCATAGAACTTAGCGAGCCCTATACTATCCGTATACTTTTTAGATTTCCCTTTGCCCAGATCAAAGGTTTCATCGCAGTTGACATTGAAATAAGGGGAACTGAAGGCACCGCACATCTCGGTGATCACACTTTCCAGGAAATGTCTGGCTTTAGGGTCGAGCGGCGAGATCATGGTAGCCGTTTCCCCCATCGACCGGTATTGCGGCAGGGAAAGGATGTTACTGAAATGCCCGAAGGACTGGAAACTTCCGATCAGCTGCATATGGAATTTTGCCGCATAGGCATCCAGTTCTTTCACATCGGCAATGGTCAGCTTTCCATCTGCAGGGGCAAAATCAGGGTAAGACTTTGTCTGGATGACATGCTCAATATAAAACGACAAGCCATTTATCTTTAAAGCGGCCATCCTTTCAATCTGCTGTTTAATATAAGCGACTTTTGAAATGGGACCGCGACTGATATCGTCAAATATCACCCGATGCGGCAAAGAGGGCCAGTCGGCGATAAGCAGTTCTTTGTTCCAGCCTCCCTCCCTCAATTGCTTCAGAGTTTGCAGTCCGTAAAACAATCCTGTTTCCGTATTGGCCAGCAATAGCTGCTCTTTCCTGTTCAGGACAAGCACATACCCCTCCTTCCCGATCTGTATTTTCCAGTTGATCTTCATTTGACTGGCATAGGCTGTTATCCGGGCATCCAATTGTTTGTTGCGACCGGTTAAGCCCAGCTTGACCTCGACTGTCGTTTTTGATTTAGTGGCTGTAAATCCGCTGACCTCAGCCAGGCGTTTCAACATGGCGGCATCTATACCAGCCCCGCTAATAGCAATCGATTCCAGCTTCAGGGTAGCGAGGCCCTGTTGTACATGCTGGGGATAAGGGATAACCGGAACATCTGCTGCAAACAGGCTTGCGTTCAGCAATAAGAGCAAGATGAATAGGTTAAATCTGCTGGTCATTTTTTGATGGTTTGGTTGCTGGCTGATTTAATTTTCGGATGCTGGTTATTGGTTACTGCCAGACCGGTAACTGAACCATCCTGCCAGATGAAATGTTTTGCAGGACTATATACTGAATTTGATGTGATCAGGCCATTCGCTGTGTTTTTCAAATAGATCGCTGCATTGGTATTGACTGTACTTTGCATCGTTGTGCCTGTTATCTCAAAATCGCTGGTATTCTCCAGGGCAATGGCAGGTCGCTCATCACTTGAAGTAAAAGAGCACCTGATATTATTTAACCTGATGCCTTTCACCTGTTTGATAAACAATCCGTAAGCTGGCAGGGGACCAAACATGGTCGCTTCAGGGTATTGATCAGCCAGGGTTTCCAACTTTCGGAACATGGCATCTGCTTTTGCACCACCCGAACCGGACAGGGTAATATTACTCAGCGAAACATTTTCGATGAGGGCGTTTTCCAGTCCGATTATAGAACTGCCGGTCATATCGGCCCCGGTAGCGGTCACATTTGACAGGTGTATGTTCCTGGCGATGCCAATGCCTGGTGCACTGGCATTGTCCGTATGTTTCCTTGCCCTATTGCCCAGCCGGATAAATAAAGGTACCTGCGGACCATCGATCAGCACATTGCTGATGCTGATGTTTTCCATAATACCCCCATCTACCATTTCCAGTGAAATGCCACTGTTGCCAGCAGGTTTACCATAAATGGTGGTCAGCTGTGCCGATGGCTTGATCACAATATTGCTGACCGTCACATTCCTGAAACCACCTGTAGATTCCGTCCCGAATTTTAATCCGTTACAGTGACTGCTGAATACACAGTTGCTGATCACTATATTTTCTGATATGAGCCTGGAAGTACTTTTAAGCGTGAGGCCATCATCATCAGAATCTCCCTTCACATTGGTGATCAGGACATTTTTGCAGCCGTCAATATCCATCATGTCGTTATTTTTGTTCGAATGGTTCCAGATGCTGATGCCATCAATCAGGACATCTTCGCAACCCAGGTAATGCTGCATCCAGAAAGCGGAATTGCGCAGGTGTACCTGTTTAACACTTACTTTTTTACAGGCCACAAACCAGATCAGGTAAGGCCTGTTCCTGTAGCGGTCCGGTTTTTTCAGGGTGTTGATCTCGAAACTGGCGCCTTG
>CBFGNP010000194.1:0-7147 GCA_965650095.1 uncultured Pedobacter sp.
AGGCATTTCTATAGGCATAACCGGGCATGTTTATGCAGATGCTAATCCAGGAAGGCCAGAATTTAACGATTATACAGATCTGGCTTCGGTTGGGCATCACAATATCAAAGGAAACCATATTTTCAACTGTGGTCAAGCAGGTGTTTTTGGGTTGATTGGTGGTACTTCAAGCACTATCCAAGATAACCTGATAGAGAACATCAACCAGGATGGCGGTTATACGGGCAATGAATCTGCGGGCATTAGGCTGGCCATGGCGGTTGATGCCACCATTACACATAATCTGATCCGCAGGGTTTATGGAAAAAACGGTTATGGTGTGTTTTTAGGGCCAATTTTTCAGGGTGCCCGTTTGTCAAAGAATATTATTTCAGATAGTGGTGCCGGATTGTTCTACCTGTTTAAAAACCATGGACCTGTTTTATTTGACAACAATATACTTGCAATGGCAGATACTGCAGATAAAGATATGGCAGGCGTAAAGATGGAGGCATCAGAGGCAAATGTTTTTGTTCAGAACCTGTTCTATAACTGTAGCTTCTACAATGGCCGGCAACCTGGGAAATCGGTATCAACCTCAAATTTTTTGCCGCATAGCCTGGTGATCAAACAGACAATCCCCGCACTGGATATTGACCATCGTTTGTATGGCAATCTTTTTATAGGCAAAGGGGCAGGAATAGCAAAGCCAGCAGGAGGTGAGGCAGATTTTAATCTTTATGCAGATGGTGCCCTTCCGCTAAGCTGGGCAGAGCTGAATAGCTCAAAAGCCAAAAATAGCTTTTCTTTTCGCTTGGAACACAACCAGAAAGGGGTAGAATTATTTTGGAAAAAAGAAGCCCTAAAGCCAATAAAAATTCCGGCGCTAACAGCTGAGTTTTTAGGTTTTTTTGCGCTGAGCAAGCAATACATAGAATATCCCGATGGAAAAAAGATAATGATTGACAGGGATTTCCTCAATGCGGTGAGCGGGACATTAGAAAGAACTCCCGGACCTTTTTATCAGCGTAAGGGCCTTAAACCAAGAATAAAATTATTTTAAAATATTAAGCATGCATAGTTTAAATGTTTATACCAGGTTAATCCGCTACAATAAATGGATGTTAACCTTAATCATATTCTTTTTCTATATGATGAGCGCTTATGGGCAGGTGCTAAAACTGGAAAAACCGGTCGCCTACCATCCCAAGCCTTTTACCCATCCTGGCCTGTTGCATTTAGCTAATGATCTCCAGCGGATGAAAGATATGGTTGCCTTGGGCAGAGAACCATGGAAGAGTGCATTTGAGAAATTCAGATCGCATCCATGGTCAAGTGCTTCCTGGGAACCTCATGCGGTTCAGCATGTAGAGCGCAGCTTGTTAATTGGTGCTGGCAAAAATATTGGAAACCTGGAGAAAGATGTTTGTGCTGCTTATCAAAATGCAGTGATGTGGTCTATTACAGGCGATGAAGCTCATGCCAAAACTGCTATAAAAATTATCAATGCCTGGGCAGAAACCTTCAAGGCGTTTGATGGAACAGATGTGGAGTTAGGAGCTGGACTGAATGTTTTTAAGATGGCCAGTGCTGCAGAGATCATGCGTGCTACCTATCCAAAATGGAAACAGGAAGACATCGAAAAATGCAAAATGATGTTCAGGGATGTGTTTTATCCTCCGATTCAATATTTTGCGCTTTGGGCCCACGGCAACTGGGATCTTGCCTGTATGAAAGGCATGATGGCTATTGCCGTTTTTAATGATGACCATGAAATGTTCGATCGCGCGGTTGATTTTTACTACAAGGGGCCTGGAAACGGTAGCCTTTTGCATTATATCGTAAATGAAGAGGGTCAGGGGCAGGAGAGTGGACGTGATCAGCCACACAGTATGCTTGGGATCGGCCACTTGGCAGAAATGTGCGAGATTGGATGGAACCAGGGGATGGATATGTACAGTTTTGCACAGAACAGGTTGCTCAAAGGCTTTGAGTATACAGCCCGTTATAATCTTGGTGAAGATGTACCCTTTCAGCCTTATACCGATATTAGTGGCAGATTTCCTGCCGATAAAATATCGACTAATGGAAGAGGAAAGCTGCGTTCGATCTTTGAACAGGTATACAACCATTATGCTTTTCGAATAAAGGGCATACCAGCAGATCAGTACCGTTATACTAAACAGGCAGCAGATAAACTTAGACCGGAAGGTGCAGGATTCAATGCCGATAATGCAGGTTTCGGAACACTTTTCTTTTCCCTGCCGCAGCCTTAATAATCTAAGTTAATTTGTATGAACAGAATAATTTTTATCTGCTTTGCTTTTTTATTACTGTGCCAAAACATTTTTGCTTCCGAATGGCAATGGTCTGTTCCCGTAAAGAGCAGTATTTCTTCCGAGACAGGAGAACAGCCGATAGCATTTTTATGGGTCCCGTCTGATTGTAAACAGGTGAGGGGGGTAGTTATAGGGCAGCACAATATGCTCGAAGAAGGGATATTGGAACACAGTGCGTTTAGAAAAAACCTTTCTGCGCTCGGCCTTGCTGAAATCTGGATTACGCCTTCAGTAGATATGGTCTTTAATTTTAGCTCCTCGGTAGTTTTTTTCTCAACAATGAAAGACCTGGCAGAAATATCGGGTTACAGTGAACTGGCATTTGCACCAGTTATACCTATTGGACACTCTGCTGCAGCGAGCTATCCCTGGAATTTTGCAGCTTATAATCCTGATCGGACAATTGCAGTACTGTCCATACATGGAGATGCGCCATTAACCAATATGACTGGTAGCGGTAAGCCCAATCCAGACTGGGGGGGAAGGAACCTAAACGGCATCCCCGGACTTTTTGTAATGGGTGAAGATGAATGGCTTGAGGGCCGGATTACTCCGGCAATGGAATACAGAAAAGATAACCCTAATGCTCCTATTGCGTTTCTATGTGATGCTGGTCATGGTCACTTTGATTATTCCGATGAACTGATAGACTACCTTAATCTGTTTATCTCTAAGGCTGTAAAAACCCGGCTCCCCAAAAAAACACCTTTAAATACGTTCCCGATACTTTTTGCTGTTAAGCCCCAGAAAGGATGGCTGGTAGACAGATGGAGAAGAGACAGGTTACCAAATGCAGTTTCAACACCATATAACCATTATATGGGAAACAAAGCGGAGGCAGGATGGGCATTTGATGGGCAGATGGCAAAGTTAACCGAAGCTTTGTATAAAGCTGCGCGGGCTAAAATAAAGCGGTCAATTGGATTCACCCAGCAGGGCAAACTCTTGCCTCTTGCAGGGTTTGCTGGCTTCAGGCCTGTTTTTGATCCCTTAGCGGACGGGATCACCTTTCATGTTTCAGCAATAAATACTGATACCGCAACCCATGCCATTGATGTGCTTTACCATCCCGAAGAGAAAATCGTGATCTCCAGGGTCTGCGGCCCGGTCAGGAAAATCAATGACTCTACATTTCAGGTATCCTTTTACCGAATGGGATTCAATAACACCAAGCGGAGCAATGATATCTGGCTAATGGCCAGTCAAAAAGGAGACACTAAATATCGCTCCTCGGTACAGCAGGCAAATATGAAGATTCCCCTTTCTAATCTGAAAGGGACTCCACAGAGAATTATTTTTCCAGAGATCCCAGACCAGAAAAGATCTGTAAAGTCCCTGAAACTCGTTAGCTATTCTGATGCCGGATTGCCCTTACAGTATTTCGTAAAGGAAGGACCTGCAGAAATCGTAGACGGCACGCTTTATTTTACAACTATCCCGCCCAAGAGCAGGTTGCCGATAAAGGTTACCCTGGTGGCATGGCAATATGGGTGTAACAGTCCGGCACGCCAGATCCAATCGGCTGTTCCCGTGCAAAGGATATTTTCAATAACCAACTGATCGGTCAATCAACCCAATTCCAGTAATGATAAAAAAGATCTCTATTGGGGATATAGCTACTGCCCTGAATATTTCAAAGTCAACGATTTCCTTCATTATCAATGGCAAGGCCAAGGAGAAACGCATCAGCCTGGCTTTAACCGAAAAAGTACTGCAGTACATTGATGTAAATGGGTATAAACCAAGCCGCCTTGCCCAGAGCCTGAGTACCGGTAAAACAATGATCATTGGCCTGATGGTAGAAAAGATTTCGGATTATTTTTTTGCCCAGATGGCCTATCATATTGAGGAAATTGCCTATCAGAATGGATATAAAATTTTCTACTGTAGTACCGATAATGATCCGGATAAGACCAGGGAACTTATCCAGCTTTTCAGAGACCGCAATGTAGATGGTTATATCATAACCCCTCCGCCCGGGATGGAAAAAGAAATACAGTCTCTTATGGATGAGGGGTCTCCGGTTGTATTGTTCGATAGGTATTATCCGGATATCGAATCAAGCTATGTGATCCTTGATAATTTCAAAGCCAGCTATAATGCTTCGAAATACCTCGCTGAGCATGCTTTTGCCCATATTGCATTTATTACACTGGATAGCGACCAGAGCCAGATGGAAGATAGGAAGCAGGGTTATGTTAAAGCAATGGCTGAGTACGGGCTGGAAGTTATTGTAGAAAAAGTACCCTATGGAAATGATCCTGCCCAAACGGTTAAGCAATTTGTTAGGTTCCTCAGGCAGAACAAAAGAGTCGACGCTGTTTATTTCGCTACCAATTACCTGGCTTTTAGTGGCGTGAAAGCCATCAATCAGCTTGGATATAAGATACCAGGCACTATGGGCATTATCGCATTTGATGACCATCAGGTTTTTGATTTTTATGAACCTACCATAACAGCGGTTGCTCAGCCTATATCTGAACTCGCACGGCAATCGATCAGGGTACTGCTCAGTTTACTCAACAAACCTTTTGAAGAGAGGGCCGTCCAAAAAGTGATTGTTCCGGCTAATTTCATTATCAGGAATTCAACTGTCAGGCCGTTATAAAATGTGATGAAAATCATCTGGTAAACAATGGGTATAGAAAGCAGCGTGGCGTGTCTTATCATGACCAGGTACTATTTAAGCCCTGATTTCATCATACAACCATTTTATGAGGAGTTTATTTAATATTAAAGCATGTTTAATTGCTATAGGTTTAATCCTATCGGGTACACAATCTTTAACTGCACAAATCAAGCAGATTTTAAAAGCATACCCTGCACCTCCATCCGTTCAGCAGAATACCGATTTTACCGTTAAGGTACGGCAGCCAGGTCAACCATGGCAGGATCTCCCTGAATATACCGTAATGGTTGATCGTGTAAAGGGATTGGACCATTCAGTAGAAAAAGCATCTATGGCCTATTTTGACTTTTCAGGAGAAGTTGAGGTTTCTGTAAGATTCAATAAAGGCGCAATCAGCACCTCGCGGATACGTCCGCTTTCCTATAATATTCCGCATACAGTATCGGGCAGGACAATTACCTTTAAGCTGGAAAAACCAGCAAATCTTTCAGTTGAGGTGAACGGTGATCTTTTTCATAACCTTCACCTCTTTGCAAATGCTGTAGAGACTTTCGTTCCAGACAGTACCGACAAAAACGTTGTTTTTTTTGGACCAGGTTTACATGAGATCCCCGGAGGGAATTTAAGGGTGTTATCTGGTAAAACAGTGTATGTTGCCGGTGGCGCTGTACTTAAGGGGCGGATTCTGATCGATAAAGTTGAAAATGTTAAGGTTCTCGGAAGGGGAATGATCGATCATTCCATTAAAGGAGCCATAAGGATTGCGAATTCCAAAAATGTTGAAATAGGGGGACTATTTGGTACACAGTGTTTTACAGGAGGGTCGGAGAATGTAACCATACGCAACTTTAAATGCATGAGTTACTACAAATGGGGCGACGGTATGAATGTCATTTCAAGCAACAATGTGCTCATCGATGGTGTTTTCAACCGTAATTCTGACGACTGCACTACCGTGTACGGTACCCGTTTGGGATTTATAGGAGGTTGTAAAAATGTTGTCATGCGTAATTCTACCCTTTGGGCCGATGTTGCCCATCCCATTCTGGTCGGAACCCATGGAAATACGCCCAGACCCGAAGTGCTGGAAGACCTGAGCTATATCAATATCGACATCCTCGACCATAAAGAGCAACAGGTGGATTACCAGGGCTGTATGAGCCTCAACGCTGGTGACAGCAATCTTATCCGCAATGTCCGTTTCGAAAATATCAGGGTTGAGGATTTCAGAGAAGGCCAGTTAGTCAATATCAGGGTGTTCTTCAATGCAAAGTATTGCACTTCTCCCGGCCGGGGTATTGAGCATGTTTTATTTAAAAATTTAAGCTACAATGGTACAAGGGCAAAACCGTCAATCATTTTAGGCTATGATGAACAGAGAAAGGTCAGCAACATTGTATTTGAAGACCTGAGGATAAACGGGGTATTGGTTTCTGACGATATGCCAGACAAACCGGCCTGGTTTAAGACTTCCGATATGGCCGATATGTTTGTCGGCGATCATGTTGAGGGCGTGGTTTTTCGTAGGACTGGAAAGTAGCTGGTACGGGTAATCACCTTTCGGCAATATCTTAATATGTATTTACATGAACATTTTATTATGGACATCTTTCAATAAACTTATGAATCTGACCCGTCGCCCTGGATTTACTTAGCATTTTGAGATAAAAAACGGATCTGAACAAAATCAGCTGATTCCCTAAATCGATTTAAGTGTGGTATTACGCAAGCGGAGTATGTTTTTCATTGCAATGGATTCAGTTTTCAGCTTATGTTATGTCGGTTTTGTACAAAATAAAGTCTATTTAGTATAACGCTTAGAAAGCAGCTTTATATAACTTTGATATGATACCGACAGATGACCTAGAGATTGGAACAATTGCATCTTCCTTGATTCAGTAATGTGGGTAACGGTATAAAATATAACCAGTATAAACCGGACATAAAAGAGCAGCATGTTATAAAACGCTGAATTTTTTGTCATAGGTAAGCTAATGAACTTTCATTTAGTTTAACATAAATGATGAGGCAATACCAAACCAGGAATGGAAAAAAATCAATATGGAATTCGGAGTCTCCTTTCTGAGCAATGGGGGAGCGAAATAGAGCTAACTGATAAACATTTCAACTTTAGCAACACTTTTATAAAAATAAAAAACAAATGAAAAGTCTTTTTTTAGCACTGAGCCTTATTTTCAGT
>CBFGNP010000195.1:0-7121 GCA_965650095.1 uncultured Pedobacter sp.
GAGTTTTGAAGTGTTATCCTGTACCGAGATATTGCTAAAATAATCAACCACCCGTCGTAGGTAAAATGAAATGTTATATTGCTGTTTATAGGTATAGCCCAGTTCGCCATTGTAAATAAAAGCAGGTTGCAGTGCAGGGTTTCCTTCCAGGTAAGTGTAAGGACTGGTATAAGATTTAAAAGGATTTAACCTCCAGTATTCAGGTCTGTTGATCCTCGAATTATAGATGAGTTTTATTTCGTTGTCTTTATTCATTTTATACGCTACAAAAAGCGTTGGGAAAAGCTTAAAATAGTTGTTCTGGTTGTTGGTGTTTAACACCAGCGATTTGCCATTTGTCCGGGTATATTCGCCACGTAGGCCGCCCTCAAAACTCCATTTGCCAACATCTCCGTTAATACTGGCATAAATGGCCGATATGTTTTCTGCATATTCAAAGCGGTCGCTGCGGTTAGGTATTAATTCAGGGCCGGTTGTTGGATTGTTATAAAAATCAAAACTGTTGCGTGTTCGGATACTGCTATATTTTACACCCGATTCAAACGTCCATTTTTTCCAGAATTTATCCGTATAATCCAGTTTTCCTGAGTAGATATCAATATTCTGGTTAGATGGGGTAAAGATGTGGTAATTGTTGGGAAGCAGATTGCCATTACCCATTGTGCCATAAGTATCTACCTGCTGGCTGTTTTTGTTCTGATAAGGAACATAATCTAAATCTACATTAATATTCCGGCCGCTGGTATCTAATTTAATTTTGTAGTTGAGATTGAAACTATATTGATAGGCTTTTCCATTAGAAATGTTTTGGGTATGAAGAATAGAATCTGGTAGTGCCGAGTGGTTGTTAACAATGGTAGTTAATGTACTATTCGGTCTGCTGTTCGCACCATTGTAGCCGTTTACCAAAATCCCGATTACCTGTTTATCTGTCAGGTTGTAATCGGCACCGATTTTATAACTATTCGCATTCCCCGAACGTATTCCCGATTTATCATTCCGCCAATCCGAATAGTTCTCAGGCGAGTCGAAAATTATATATTCACTTTCTGTATGGTCCTTTTTACGTCTGCTGTAGCCATAACTGCCATATACATTCAATTTGTCTTTCCGATAATTGAACACCATACTTGGGTTATAGCTGCTATAGGTCGATTGGGTATAACCGCCGGAAAGCACCACGTTAAAGCCGTCGCCTTTTGGTTTTTTAGAAATAATATTGATTATCGCACCGCCCTGGGCATCATACCTGGCCGTTGGATTGGCAATAATTTCTATTTTGGCAATATTATCTGAAGGAAGGCTCCGGAGGTATGCGGCCAGATCTTCGCCCGATAACCTGATGGGCTTATCATCCATGTAAATCACCACACCTTTGTTGTTCGCCGTTACCCCACCGTCAAAACGCGTCTGTACGCCCGGTGCTTTGCCCAATGCATCCCAAACCGTTGCACCACTGGCTACGATGCTATTTTCAACATTGAATATCACCCTGTCGATTTTTCTCACAATTAGTGGTTTTGAAGCAGATACCGTTACCTGCTCCAGGGTTCTATCGTCACTGATCATCACGACAACAACCGAATCCATCGGAAGATTCAATGCTTGAACCGTATTTTTATATCCAACAGCATTAACCTTTAACATGTAACTACCTTTAAAAGGCTGCGGGAAACTGAACAACCCGTTTTTTGAAGTCTGAATGGCTAAGGTCGAGTCTCCGCGGTGCAAGCCAATGGTTGCCCCGTCAATTGCTTCACCGGTTTTATCGGTTACCAAACCTTTACGTAATTGCGCTAAAGTGATCAAGGGGAAGCAGAAAAGAAGGAGTAGGGTTAACTTTTTCATGTTTCAAAACTAAATGCTTTGCATGTTAAGCAAAGTTAATCTCGGTTAAATATGGTTAAATCTTCGGCCCAGACTTCCATTGATAAAATGAATTGTTCAATTTAGGGGAATGAAATGGCTTAGCTCCAGATATGTTTTTCCGCTGGCGGTTATTACACTGATGATTAGCCTGTGCCTGCAATGTGCATGGATACGGCAGTTGTATCTGGCGCAAAAGAAATCTGTTGCTGCGGTACTCGAATCTATTGTTAGCGATGCTTCGAGGCAGATAAGCTATCAGAGCATCGCGAATGGGCACGAGAAAAGTATCCGTTTTCAGCAGTTTTTCCTCTCACCAGAATGGCTGGTGCTCAAGCACGCTTTTGATGATTTAAAAGTGGATAACCTGCACAGCCGGTTCCATTATGGACTTACCAATGATAGCTCGGTAGTAGAAATGAAAATGTCGTTCCCGAACAATCCTAAAAAGCAGACCGATAACAAATCAACAGCCATTATCGATGGCAAATCGCAAAGGGAAGTTTCGCTGGAAGATCAGCAGGACATGAAGGAGATGGATAGTTTGGTGAACCATCGGCTCGATGGCTTGGGGGTGGCTATCGATAGGAATTATGCCCTTTACGATTATTCCAACGGGAAGTTGGTGAAAGGGAAAGCGGTTTCTAAAGATGCATCTTCTTTCGTGAGTGGAAAATATACCTATAACCTTAAGTTTCAGAAACAGTATCAGCTGGTGGTGCCAAGTATTACCTGGCTGATCATTTATCAGATGAGGTATTACCTCATTTCGTCGTTTCTGATGCTGGCGCTCACAGCCGCCGCTTTCTACCTGCTCATCAGGCTGATGAAAAATCAGCAGCTTTATGCCCAGGCGAGAATGAGCTTTACGAGTAACATCACGCATGAACTCCAAACACCAATCTCGACAATTGCCGTGGCCCTTGAATCGATCAGTAAATATCGTTTGATTGATGAGCCCGAAAAGCTGCAGAATTACATTAATATAAGCCGTCACGAATTACAGCGTTTACAGGCGATGATAGAAAAGGTGCTTAAGCAGGAACAAATGGACCTAGGAAAAACAAAATTGCAATTTACCCTCTTCGATATTCAATCCGTACTCAAACAGGTGATTTTTTCTATGGATATTCAGGTACGCGAGAAGAATACGCAGCTTATACTTGCGCCTTCCGATGAACCCTATTTTATCAAAGGTGATGCGATGCATATTGCTAACGTATGTTATAACCTGATTGATAATGCATTGAAATATTCGCCGGCGCAATCCAAAATTGAGGTCTCCTGCAGCATTGCTGATCGTGAGTTAACCATTAGTTTTAAGGATAATGGTCCGGGGATTAAAGAAATTTATCAGCAACAGGTTTTCGAACGCTTTTTCAGGATTTTTAGCCAGGATAATATACACAATGTGAAAGGATCCGGCCTGGGGCTTCATTATGTAAAACAGGTGGTAGAACTCCACGGTGGGCGTGTTGCGCTGCAGAGCAAAATAGGGAAAGGAAGTAATTTTATGATCATTTTGCCATTGTATGAAGAAAACTAAGGTTTTATATGCAGAAGATGAGCCTTTTTTGGCGCGCATTGTACTCGATGGCTTAACCAGCAGTGGTTACGAGGTAAAGCTGGCTTTAAATGGAGCGCTTGCCTGGGCGCAATTTGAAGAAGAAAAGCCTGATATCTGTGTACTCGACATCATGATGCCCCAAAAGGATGGTTATACACTGGCGGCCGAAATCAGAAAATCAGACCCCAATATTCCGATCATCTTTTTGAGTGCAAAAGCCCTTACCGAAGATGTGGTGATGGGTTTTAAAAGCGGTGGAAACGACTATCTTAAAAAACCTTTTAGCATTGATGAGCTGCTTGTGCGGATGGAATCACTTTTAAAACGCTTTGGCCCTGCGAATAACGGGGAAAACGATCCCGATAGAAAATACCGGTTCAGGAACTGCGAACTCGATCCTGTAGCCCAAAAACTGAAGACTTCTGTAGGTGAATATTCACTTTCTTATAAAGAAGCTATCCTGCTTGAATTATTACTGAAAAACCGCAATAACATTTTGGAACGTGAGGATGCGCTGATCAAAATATGGGGAGAAGACAGTTTTTACAATGGCCGCAGTATGGATGTATTTATGGCACATCTGCGAAAGCTCTTAAAAAATGAACCTGAAATACAGATCATCAGTTTGCGTGGGGTAGGATATAAGCTCATTTGTTGATGATGTGTTACGTATTGAAATAATGAAAGCTTTCCTAATCGCTATAAAGGAAAAATTGAATAATATTATTCAATTTTTCCTTTTGAGGTCCTTGATAATGTATTCAACCCACTGATTGCCCGGTATGTTAAGCTTTACATCAGGACTGAACCCGGTTTCATCAATAGGCTTCTTATCAGTCCAGCTCGATTTGGAAACCGGCATCATGAGTATCAGCGTTTTGCACGGAAGCGGCGTTGGTGATGTTGGGCCTTCATAATCCATCATGCCTACACTATTCCTACCGTACCGTGTTGTCTTTTTGCTCTGTTTCATTAAATGGAAAAAGTATTCTGCGGAGCTTCCGCAAAGTTCATCGGTAATTAATGCAACTTTAGCAGGGCTGCCAAGAACAGAATCAAGGGGGATCGTTAACCCTGGGATCTGATAAAAGGTATTCTTGGCAGATGTGAGTTCTTCGTAGATTTTTTTGAGGTTAGCTACATATTCATCAGTATAGTATTTTTTTAGATCTATAGGTACTGGATTTTTGACGAAATACTCAAGCTCTGATCTTTTGAGCTGGACATTGTCCTGTGAAATGCGAAGTAGGGGGCTGTCCTGTTTGATCGGGTTGGTCATCACGTAGGGTAAGAGAAAGCTCCAACCGGAATTGCCCCCTCCGTTCCCACGCAGATCTATGATCAGGTACTTACTATTCCTGATGGCTTTATCATGGGCTGCAACTAATTTCTCGATCTTACTGTCGTTATTAAAGAAGGTCGGTATTTTGATATAGCTGGTTTCCTCGTCCAACCGAGAATAATCAAGGCCATTGTTGCTGTTTTTCCATGTACCTAACTCCTTTTTTTCTTTTGCAGTCATTTCATTTGGGAAAACCCTTCCAAAAAGTGAAAAATTCCACAGCTGCAACAGGCCGTCCCTTTGCTGAGCATAAAAATCTATACTGTTAAATACATTGTACTGATTTAGCAGATAGCCTTTTTGGTGCGGTTTTAGCGTAAAATAGACAAGTCCCTTGTGGAGCATACTATCCTTTGCACTAAGTACAATAGCCTTGTATTCATTGCCCGGAAATTTTTTTATCCCCAGCCTAATTGAACTGTCCGCGTTTATCCATATGCCTTCAGCGCCAATAGCCGATTTCAGTGTTTTAAAATAAGATTCGTCTACAGCTACGGTCTCTTTTTCGTAATCATCCTTGTTGAGGTATGTCAATGAAAAATGTTTGTCTGCAAAAAATCTAACATAATCTTTAATAAGATAATAGCAGTTTTTAGGATTGCTTTCATTTTCTGCCTTTTTGCGGAGGCTGGTTACCAGGTTTTCATAGGCTGGTTTTGTCTTAACATATACTTTTTGCGGAAATCCGGCATAGTTGAGCTCAGTTTTAACAATTGCTTCATTTAAATTCTGCAGGCAATTACAGGGTATCTGTTGTGCCATAAGTAAAAAGGGAAAGGTAGTGGTAATAAGGAGGATACATAGTCTTTTCATCACAGTAATTTGATTGAACACTAATATATTAAAGTTATCAGGTTTTTTGATGGTATGGCTTCCGATTTAAATAGCATAATTAAAATTGCACTAAATTTTATGATTGTCAGCGCAGGTATATTATAATGCAAAGAAAGACCTGATCAGACATGAAAATGAAAAGGTCCAACCCGGCCTGATTGGATCTATTTTGGTCAATCTTTAAGATGCCTTTAATACTGCATGGTAAATAGTTGTGGGCTATAGTTTGGGGCGTAATCTGTTGAGCTTTTGCCGAAAAGCTTTTTTAAAAATTATATTATTGATTTTCAGGATGTAATGTGGTTGAAAAGTGATGACCATCAGTTTTCAATCTGGTGCTCCTCATAAAATTCGACGCAGAACAGGGTAGGTTTGACCAACAGTTTAATCCAATAACCCTGCTATGAAAACATTTAACATATTCCAGAAAAAAATCAGACCTATCATCCTATTGTTTATGCTCTCCCCGCTGGTAACAGTGGCACAAACAACATATCAGCTTTCGCAATCAGCCAGCAGTTCAGTTAAGGTAATGGGCACATCCAATGTTCACGATTGGTCGATGACATCCAAACAGTTCGAAAGCACAGGTGCATTTAATTTCAATGCCCGTGGTGAAATGACAGATGTAACGGCGCTAAAATTTAGCCTAACGGCAAAGAGCCTCAAAAGTGGTAAATCTGCTATGGACGACCGTACCTATAAAACGCTTAACGCAACTGATTTTCCGAAGATAAGCTATCAGCTCACTTTTGCAACAGTTACCATGGTACAGGCAAAAAGGTATTCGATTCAGACCACTGGAATTCTGACCATTGCCGGGAAAACACAGAGCCTTTCAATGAAGGTAATGGCTTTGGTAAATGCAGATGGTTCCATCAGTTGCCATGGCAGCCAACAATTAATGCTAACCGACTATGGTATTGAACCACCAAGTTTTATGCTTGGCACAATGAAGGTTGGTAACAACCTCGTTGTCAGGTTCGAGTTAGACTATGTTAAGACATCAGTAGCGAAATAACAATTCATCACTAAGATAAAATCATGAAAAATAAATTTACACTAGCTTCTGCCCTTATAGTAGCAATTATAAGTTCGTATAGTTTTGGCGTACAGGCACAGGTTTCCAATCTTAGGCCTTATGATAAATCCGGTATTAATGTTTTTGAAGCACCCAAAGATAGCAATGCCGTATTTGATAAAATAAAAGTCCGTTTTGGTGCTGGATTTACCCAGTCTTTTCAGGGGCTGAAACATGAAAACACATCGGGCGGGCTATATAAAATAACCCCGGGCTTTAATACTGCCAATGCCAATCTGTTCATGGATGTACAACTCTCAGATGGGATCAGGCTGAACCTCACCAGCTATCTTTCTTCCCGCCACCACAACGAAACCTGGGTGAAGGGCGGATATATCCAGTTTGATAAGCTGCCGTTCAAAGGTAAATTGTGGGAAGATATTATGGCAGTAACAACCATCAAAATCGGGCACATGGAAATCAACTATGGT
>CBFGNP010000196.1:0-7120 GCA_965650095.1 uncultured Pedobacter sp.
CCTGGTTTCCTCCTATTACGGGGAGCAGGGGTTGATTGAGCGCGACCCAAATCAGGCCTGGGACTCCTCTTCGAAGCTGCAGCGGTTCAATGTCCGTTCCAATGTAGATATCAATGTCACTTCTACAACCTTATTCAGGCTCAATATTGGCGGCTATATGCAGGACCGGCAACGTGCGCCTCAAAGTGTTGACGGATTGTTCCAGGAAGCTTTTACCATTCCACCCTTTGCGCACCCTACCATTTACTCGACCGGAGAAATTCCGCGTACCCCTGAGCGGACCAATCCCTGGGCCCTGGCCACACAGCGCGGATATGAGCGGCTAAGTGCCAGTAAGCTGGAGTCTTTGTTTTCCATTGAACAGAATCTTGGTTTTTTCATTCCCGGCCTGAAAGCCCGCGGGCTGTTCTCGTTCGACCGCTATTCCACCACTTCCGTTACGCGGAGCAAGGATCCCGATTATTACAACCCCGCCACAGGAAGGGATCCCGATGGCAACCTGATGCTGGTCATCGACAGGTATGGCCAGGAATTTCTGGGCTATTCCACGGGATCAGAATGGGGGGATAAAAGTACCTATGTAGAAGGAACATTGTTCTACAACAAAACGCTTGGCAATCACAACCTGGAAACCATGTTTCTGTACAATATGCGGAATTATGACAACGGTGCCATTTTGCCTTTTCGCAACCAGGGTATTGCCGGCCGGTTTTCCTATAACTATGACAACCGTTACATCGCTGAGTTCAATTTTGGCTACAATGGTTCGGAGAACTTTGCGCGGGGAAAACGCTTTGGTTTCTTCCCGTCCGTTGCCCTGGGCTGGTATTTATCTGAAGAACCTTTTATGGAGCCGCTACGGGGTACTTTTTCCAAGATCAAATTCAGAGGGTCGTATGGCCTGGTGGGTAATGACAACCTGGATGGCAGGCGGTTTGCCTACATCACAACGATTGGTGAAACGGGCGGATACCGCTGGGGTGCAAACAATGATTTTTCCCGTGCCGGGCGTTGGGAGGGAGATCTGGGCAATCCGAACCTAACCTGGGAAACGGTCGCAAAATCCAATATAGGTCTTGAGCTGGGGCTATGGAATGCGATAGAATTACAGATGGACTTTTTCAAGGAGCTGAGAAGCGACATCTTTATGCAGCGACGTTCTATTCCGGGCTCCAGTGGCTTTGTAAGCATTCCCTGGGCAAATTATGGTAAGGTAGAGAACCGGGGAGTAGACCTATCGCTGAATGTCAACAAACAACTCAGCAAAGATTTCTTCCTGTCGGTAAGAGGTACCTTCACTTATGCCGCAAACCGCATTTTAGAGCAGGATGAACCCAGCGCTATTATTGGCACCAACAGGTCATCGACAAGCAAACCTATCGGGCAGTTGTTTGGATTGATTGCGGACGGTCTTTTCACAGAAGGAGATTTCGCTAATGTAGGAGAAGGGCAACTGGCCCCTCAGATACCAAGACATACCTTTGGTCCTGTGCGGCCTGGAGATATTAAATACAAGGACCTTAACGGTGATGGTTTGATCAATGCATTAGATCGGACAGCAATCGGTGGTACGGAAGATCCGCAGCTCATCTACGGTGCCGGAGCCAACCTTCGTTACAAAGCCTTTGAATTTGGTTTCTTTTTCCAGGGGATAGGCAAGACGGACCGGGTGATCGGCGGGTCGAACTTTATTCCCGGAAGCGGTAATGGCTCGCTGGGTAACATTTATTCCAATGTACAGGATCGCTGGACGGTGAATAACCCTAGTCAGGATGTATTTTACCCGCGTCTTTCCGACTACCGAAGCGCAAACAACAATGAATCCTCTACCTGGTGGCTGCGCGATATGAGCCTGATCAGGCTGCGAAATGTAGAAGCAGGGTATAACCTGCCACAAAATATGATGAACCGGGTTGGGGTAAGGAACTTGCGGTTATTTCTTCGTGGAAGTAACCTGCTCACCATTTCAAAATTCAAGCTATGGGATCCGGAGCTGGGGGTAAACAACGGGTTACGGTATCCGCTGATGAAGTCCATTTCATTCGGGGCAGAGATCAATTTTAAATAACAATGAACCTAATAAATTTAAAAATGACTAGAATATTCAAATATATATTGACAACGCTGGTTGTGGTATCTTTTTCTTCATGCAAAAAATTTTTGGACAGGATGCCGGATGATCAGCTTACCCTGGAGATGGTTTTTAAAGACAAGACACGAACCGAAGACTGGCTGGCAGGCATCTACACCAATATTCCCGATCCTTATTGGGGCTATACCCGGGATATTGGTTTTGATCCGCTGGGCGACGACCTTGCGCCATCCACGGGCTGGGAACAGTTTGGCTGGACGGTGGTATCGAAACAGACCGGCAACTGGAACCCTAGCAGTGAGTGGACACCGAATTATTGGTCTGAGCTTCCGAAGCGGATCCGGGCAGCACATATTTTTATTGAAAATGTGAAGCCAAATCCAGCACAATTGGTTACGGAAGCGGATGTTGCCTTGATGCGCTATGAAGCCCGGTTCCTGATTGCCTATTATTATTCCTTGCTGCTGGATGTGTATGGTGCTATACCTTTTCATCAGGGGCTGTATAGTCCGGATGCTTCGGAAAGTGAGCTTTTAATCGGGCAAAGTCCGTTCGACGAAACGGTAAACTGGATTGATGGGGAATTGAAAGAACTTTCTTCCCTGCTACCACCATCGTATGCAAATGCACAAAAATATGGTCGGGCAACGTCTATCATGTGTTTAGCGGTAAGGGCACGATTGTTACTTTTTGCCGCCAGTCCGCTGGTTAACGGGAATCCCTATTATGTGGATTTCAAGAATCATGACGGTGTAGCCTTGTATAATCCTAATTATGACGCCAACAAATGGGTCAAGGCTGCAAACGCCTGTAAAGAATTAGTTGATGTGGCCGAAGCCAACGGGCATTCGCTGTACTATGAATACAATACCGATGGAAGTATAGATCCTTTTCTGTCTTATCAGAACATGATGTTCAAAAGACGTCAGGATGGCAATAATGAAATTCTTTTTGCGCGCCCGGACTGTAATTTTGCTGAGTATGACAAGCACGCGCAACCCCGCGGAACCGGCGGTAATGGTGGGATGGGCATTACGCAATCATTGGTGGATGCATTTTTTATGGAAAACGGATTGCCGATAAACGATCCCAATTCTCATTATGTAGAAAAAGGATTTTCGACGGCTCCTGAAGTACGCAACACCAAATGGGGAGAGGTGCAGGGTGGAGGCAAGGTGACCTTAGCAAATACCTACAACATGTACACCCATCGCGAAGCCCGGTTTTACATTTCTGTATTGTACAATGAGGCCTGGCATCGCAGAGAGAACCGGAGAACACAGTTTTACTTTGGCGCCTGGGATGGCGGGCCGACACATGATGCGCCCCAAAATGGCTATCTGGTTCGGAAAAAGGTTCATCCTGACCATGATCCCCGCAACAACATCAATCCTTACCGCCCCGGTATTCTTTACCGGCTGGGGGAGGCTTACCTGAATTATGCAGAAGCCTTAAACGAGTCAGACCCCAGCAATCCGGATATCCTCAAATACCTGAACTTAATCCGTGAGCGGGCGGGAATTCCTCAATTCGGTAAAGGAACTGATCCTTTACCTGTGCCGGAATCTCAGGACGCCATGCGCGTAGCCATCCACCGGGAAAGAAGGGTAGAGTTGAATACGGAAGGGATCCGATACCGGGATATCCGCAGGTGGAAAATAGGGGAAGAGGTGTTAAATGGCAATTTCTATGGGATGAACTTTTCGGGTACGGACAACAATGATGATGAAAGTAACCCTAAATCGTTCTTTAAACGAAGTGTTTATCAGCGACGGGTGTTTACAAAGAAGAATTACTGGTTCCCTATCCCGCAGGGAGAAATCGATAAAAATCCGAACCTGGTGCAGAACAAAGGATTTTAATGCCTGGTGGCTTTAGCTTCCGAAGTTTTCAAGACGCTCAGGCTTGCCGGTTGAAGTTGGTAGCTAATGAGCTGGTATAATCGCGCTGCAATTTGAACTTGGTTTCGAATTGCAGCGTTGATTAAATAGTCGTTAATAGGTGCCAATGGAAATAGGTAGTTCCTGAGATATATTTTCCAATCTTGTCTTGTACCGCTCGAATTCCTCTACCATCTCCAGTGGCGTTTTGCGTACAGGACCATATACCACATGTGGATCTAAAACTGAAAATCCGGTAAATTCAAATATGCCGCGGTGTATCGGTTTCAGGATTCCATAAAGGTCGCCGTTGAAGCCATCCCTGGCGTAGTTATCCGCCGCACCACCGGTGGTGAGGGACAGCATTGCCTTTTTACCCTTGAATACCCCATTATCATAAAGTTGGCCGCTATTGTAAAAGCGGCCCATAGCAAACACCCTGTCTACCCAGCCCTTAAGAATTCCGGGCATGGAAAACCACCATAGCGGAAATTGCCAGATCATCAGATCGCACCATTCAACCTTTTCCTGTTCTGTGCTGATTTCATTCACAAAGCCGCTGTTGCCGCTTGCATGGACTTCCTCGAGCTGCTGCTTAAAGAAATCAGGATTTAATACTGAGCTGAAGTTTTTCCGCCCGGATGTGGGATTGAATCCCATGTGATACAGGTCCGAGGTCCTGACTTCGTGTCCCAGGGATTTAAGGTGCTCAATAGCCAAAGTAAACAATGCTCCATTCACACTTTTTGGTTCGGGATGGGCATATACAATCAATACATTCATATCAGATATATTAAAAATTTGGGCAAACTTATGACGTATTACCTTATTTTTGCACTATTGCATCCCAATGTAAGGCACTCACATTTTTGTGAGTGGGCCTTTCTAATCATAAAATCAGTATTATGAGTACCCGAAAATTATTGTCCACCAACAACCTGAACCGAACAGAACTTAACAACTTCTGCGGATTGAGCTACGCTATGGATATCCTTGCTGGCAGGTGGAAGTTTCTTATTTTATACAAGTTAAATATGCAGACCTTACGGTATACTGAGCTGAAGTATCAGTTGCCGAATGTTACCGACAGGATGCTGAGCCTGCACTTAAAAGAACTGGAACGGGATGGCTTGATCATCCGTACCGTGTATCCTGCGGTTCCCTCAAGTGTTGATTACCGCGTGACAGAAATGGCTTCCAGGCTTGTTCCCATCTGGAAAGAACTGGAATCCTGGGGACATGCCCACAAAGGTTCCCGGTCAAATTCCATCTCTTTGCAAAATCCTTAATGGTAGGTATGAGACAGTTCAACTATTATCTTTTTGACTACGACGGTACGCTTTGCGACACGCAAAGCACGATAAACCATGCGATGGAAGCTACCTTTCAGGAATATAACCTGGATGTTCCTGCCGAACAGGTCAGGCTGCAGGCCATCGGCTCGGGAATGACCATTCACGATGCGTTCGTATCCATGCAACCTGAGGGTAAAAACTTGTCCAAGGAATCTGTTGAAGCGATGGTCAAATCCTACCGTTCTATTTATGGCGATATCGATATTCAATATACTGTGCTTTTTGAAGGTGCAGAAACCTTGTTGGAAGGTCTGAAGACTGCGGGGAAGATGATTGTCGTACTCAGCAACAAAGGATTTCAGACCGTAGCCAATTCGCTGAAATTTTTCGGCCTTGAACAGTATACTGACCTGGTCATTGCCGATGGCAGCATGGCCTCGCTGGCGATGAAAATGAAACCAAATCCGGCAAGTTATGTTTCAGTCATTAAGGAGCAGTTCCATATTCAGGACGACAGTAAAGTGCTGATGACCGGAGATACGTATTCTGACCTGCTGTTTGCCAGGAACTGTGGGATAAAATCCTGCTGGGCATCCTATGGCTACGGGGATAAAGAGTTATGTATGTCTTTGAACCCGGATTACGTGGTTTCGGACTTGAAGGAAATGTTCAGTGTTTTAACATCTGATTAATTTGATTGCCTATGAAACTCAAAACATTGTTGATATTGGCCTCTGCTTATCTGGCGTTAGGAGGCCTTGGTTTTATTCTGATACCGGAGGCTTTCGGTATAGGAGCGGTTCCTTCCAATCCTTCGCCGGCCCTGATCACCTATTTGCGGGTTTTTGGCAGCCCTTTACTTGGTATTGCCGTTCTCGACTGGTTGGTACGAAACGAAGAGGCATCCAGAGCAAGAAACGCGATCATCACAGGGAATGTAATAGGTTTTGGAGTCATCGCCTTTTTAGACGTTTGGGGTCTTTTTCACGGTGAAGCCCGGCCTGCAACGAAAGTCTTTGTGATCATACACCTGTTTTTCACGATCTCTTTTATAGTGATAGGATGGAAGACCAGATGGACAAATGCAGAGCCTTAGGACAGAACTTATCCTTTCTTAGGTAGAAACGGCATCGCTTAAGTGGTTTTTTAGAGGGGAATGTGGGGTTTTTATAGCTGAAAAAGGCCTGTAAATTGGACCTTTTACAAATAATCTTGCTAAAAATCAGGGTAGTATATGATTTGTCGATTTATTACTTGCACAATATATCGTGTAACCCTATATTTGCATCACTTTAAAAGGAAACGCTTAGAGTAAAAGTTCAAACAAAAAATGATGATTCCGTAGCTCAGCTGGTAGAGCATTACACTTTTAATGTAGTGGTCCTGGGTTCGAATCCCAGCGGGATCACCAGAGTAAAACTAAAGCCTTGCAAATCAATAGATTGTGAGGCTTTTTTAGTTTTGCCGTCAATATTACTGTCAGTTTTAATACGGGTGATTTCGGGATAAATGCCAAATGTTATACCGGTCTTATCTTAAATTTTTGTTTCTTCTAAACCTAGCCATACATGAAATCTTCTGAACGATTTTCTTCGAGCTAATTAGCCTGATTAAATAAAATACACAATTATGTTTTTTATTCTTTTTTGTTAAATAATTACACTTCCCTAGGCAAAAGAAAGTATTAAACAGTGATTTTCAAATTATTTTTTGTTTACAAAGCACATATGAGGTACAAATTTGTAACAAATAGACATCGAATGCAAAGTATAAATTAAGGAACATCGAATATTTAAATTTCGAGCAATTAATAAATTCTTTAAAAAAAAACAGACTTTATACATATATTTAAA
>CBFGNP010000197.1:0-7113 GCA_965650095.1 uncultured Pedobacter sp.
AAATGATTGTCATGATGGTATTCACTATGGCAATTCTTTTTTCATCATGATGTCCATCTGTTCATCATCGCCCACTTTGAAGATATGCTTATCAAAGGCAGTAAATCCATTTTTTTCGTAAAATCTTATCGCGCGTGGATTTTTTTCCCATACGCCCAACCAAATGTAGGAAGTGCGTTGCTGTTTCGCTATTTTTATAGCTTTTTCATAAAGAAGCTGGCCAACTGTTTTACCATGATGGCTGCTTTTTACATAGATCCGCTCAATTTCCAACGCAGAATGATCTTGCTTTTCCGTTTGTGCCCCCCCAGAATTTAGTTTCAGGTAGCCCACTGGATCTTCATCATCCCAGGCAATAAAAAACAATGAATCCGGATTACTTAACTCAGTCCTCACCTGATGTTCGTTGAAACTATCCTCGAGATACCTATTCATATCAGCTGCACTATTGCTATCTGCAAATGTCTCAGAGAAGGTTTCTCTGCCGATGCGTTGTACGATATGTACATGCTCAATAGTTGCTTTCTTAACCTGTATACTTCCCATTGGTTAATTGATTGTGGTTACAAAGTTACTGAACAATTAAACCGCTCAATGAATCCAATTTGTATAAAGTAAATAGTCCAATTTTTTACCTGCTGATACGACTCGTCATTTTGGCTACTATAAACCGCAATATGGCCACATCTGGCAGATCACTTCTTCGGACTTTTGCATTGTACTGTTAAATAACAATAAAATGCAAAAGACAATTTTCATCACAGGGGCGTCCTCAGGCTTAGGCAAAGCGACTGCCAGATTATTTCAAAGCAAAGGCTGGAACGTGATCGCCACGATGCGCAACCCGGCTGCTGAAACCGAGTTGATTACATTGCCAAATGTAACGCTCCTTCCGCTGGATGTTACCAATGTAGAACAAATTCAAAATACGATAAAAGAAGCCATCGGATTACGTGATATCGATGTCGTGTTAAACAATGCTGGCTATGGATTAGTCGGTGCGCTGGAAGCGCTTTCCGATGAGCAGCTGGTGAAACAACTCGATACCAATTTGTTAGGTGTTATCCGGGTCACCCAGGCTTTCATCCCTTATTTCAGGAAAAAGAAAAACGGATTATTCGTTACCACAACTTCTATTGGGGGTCTGCTCACTTTTCCTCTGGATTCCATATATCATGCAACAAAATGGGCGCTGGAAGGTTGGAGCGAAAGCATGTCATTTGAATTGGGTCTTCATCACATTGGTATCAAAACCATCGCACCAGGGGGCATAAAAACTAATTTTGCAGGAGAATCATTGGATGTTGCCCGGCACCCTGCCTACGAAGAAGGGTTGGAAAAATTATTTGACCTGATGGATCCTGCTAATTTTGAACCGGCGGAATGGATTGCTGAGGTGGTGTACGAAGCCGCTACGGATGGTAAAAAACAATTGCGCTATGTTGCAGGAGAGTTTGCCAACCAGTTATATGCCAGACGTCTGAAAATTGGTGCTGAGGCAGCAGTAAAGGAGATGAACAATATGGTCTTTGGAGATTTAGTACCTTAGTAAAATGAAGAAAGACATTATCAGCCCTTTGAGAATAGATTCAGTTTCGGAGCTGCATGGGATGCTGGGTTTACCTAAACCTTTGCATCCGCTGATCAGTCTTGTAGATAACACCACAATGGTGGTGGATGAAATGCAATTCAAAAGATCCTTTCTATTCAATTTCTATAAAATCTCCTTTAAGAAAACATTGAAGGGAGTGATTGGCTACGGGCAGGGCTATTATGATTTTGACGAAGGTGGTATGGTATTTACTGCGCCTAATCAATTGATCTCAATTATTGGTGACGACAAAGAATATGAAGGTTTTTCATTGCTTATCCACCCAGATTTTATTAGGAATTACCCCTTGGGTAAAAACATAAAGTCCTACGGATTTTTCGGCTACCAGGCCAATGAAGCATTGCATCTGTCCGATAAAGAAAAGATTACTATTCTAGGCGTCCTGGACAACATTCGGCAGGAGTTAAACGGGACTATTGATGATTTCAGTCAGGACCTGATGATCTCTTATATTGAGGTCCTGCTGAATTATAGCAACCGCTTTTATAAAAGGCAGTTCATTACCCGCAAAGGGGTAAACAATGATTTACTGAGGCAACTGGAAGCTGTACTAAGTGGCTATTTTGACAAAGAAGAACCATTGGCTAAGGGATTGCTTACTGTGGAATACCTGGCGCAGCACTTACATGTTTCGCCAAGGTATTTAAGCGATATGCTCCGCTCACTTACTGGCCAAAATGCCCAACAACACATACATGAAAAGCTGATTGAAAAAGCAAAGGAGTTCCTGTCAACATCCCATTTGACAGTAGCAGAAATAGCCTACCAACTAGGTTTTGAGCACCCACAGTCGTTCAGTAAAATATTCAAAAGAAAAACAAATGTCACGCCCCTGGAGTTCAGGGCCTCATTCAATTAAACAACAATTGGAATATCAAATCCTTTCAACCAGCAATACACGCTGATATCAATTTAAACATCCAAAAAAAAATGGACAACAATAATTTTGACAATATCATACAACGCTCTTTAGCGCTTAGAAAAAAATATCACAAACTTGAGCTTTTGCACCATGGCAGCCAATGGACTATAGAAGAAGATGCATTGGCATTTTTAACCGATGCTCTGGTGGGCCGTCATACCATGTCGCAGCAGCAGCGCTGGCCGAAAGCCGGTACGGAAACCGAATTGGAACACAAACTGGGCGAAAGTATCTGGTGGCTGATTGTATTGGCTGACCGGATGGATATTGATATTAAAGAGGCGGTGGACAACTTTCTGGCAAAGACAGAAAAACTATAGCAAAGCCGCGGCATCACTGCAGTGACTTTTTCCCTTATCCAAGCAGATTTTCAATCGCAGTTTCTTCCAGAATGATTCTTTGTGGAATGTTATGACTATCTTTTTTCCATTCAATGAGCCTGATTTTCCCATCTTCCAGTTCGATGCCAGTAATGTCACCATCACTAAAACAACAGCATCCGGTATTGAAATAGGTGTTTTTTGAATGCTCCAGTCTTGGTGACGTTGCACCGCTGACGTTTCCCGTCAGCAGTTCTGCTTCCAATTTTTGAACAGTAGCCTGATCTCCCCTCTTTTTTGCCTCGTCGAGCCTGATATAGGTTCTTTCCAGATGGGTAAGCGAATTAAATACCGGCTGGTGTGTATGGCCGGTAATTAGTGCAAGATTTAAATGTTTCGCCGTCCAGTTATACATGAATTGATTGTGTTCGGATTTTAGCTGGTTGTCATAAGCCGGCGTGTTTGGATTGATCCGTAAATAAGACTGTAGTGGCCCCCATATGGTAGATACAAACCATTTGCTGAACCAGTTTCCGTCACTTTGCTGATCGCCCTGGTGTCCGTGTGTCATAAACAGACTCAAAGGCTGTTTGTTGATTAGAAGATTGAAAACAATCCCCTCATAAACTTTAATCTTTTGTCCAAATATCTTTTGGAGCATGAAGCTTGCCCGCGGGTCATTGTCCCAATACAGATCATGGTTTCCAAAGAGCTTTATATATGCATTCCGGCGTAGAAACCGCTTCTCAGCTTCAAAAGTTGCTTTATTGTGTTTGATCACATCCAGCACCATATTTTCCCAAAGCTCCTCGCTGTCACCTAAATTACAGTATAAATATTCCTTTGCATCGTAATAGTCAAGCGCCGCTAAATAATTCTGCTCTGATAGGGCAAAATCATCTCGAAGGCTCCGGTCGCCTTTGTGCTGATCCGAAAAAATGATGATGCGGTGCTGACTGCTGAGGTCGATGAGCTGGCCCCGCTTACCTGGTCGTTTTCTGATATCCTCATAGAGTGCCGTTAGCGCATCATGAATCCTTAAGCCGTCCGGCCTGCTACCGTACTTGTTTGCCAGTCGGATCACCAAAGAAGAAAATACTTTCTGTAATAATTTTCGCATTAAATGCTGTCGGGCATCAGGACTTTATTTAACATGATCTACTTCACTGCTGTAATTACCGACGCTGCATATTCCAGTGCAGACACTCCTCCTTCATTTTTGGATTCAAATAACTCGGATACCTCAGCCTTAATCTTTGCTATAGTACTTTCATCAGCGCCACTCAGCGCAGCAACAATCGGTGCACCGATATCCAGCATAATCTCCCAATAACGGTCAAAACTCAGATAATCAACCTTATCACTAATCTGTTGAGTTACAATGTCCCTGAAACCAACTTCTTTAAGCAGGTTTGGTATTAAATCCGGCTCGCCACAGCGGAACATGCCTGGAGCACCAGGTTCAGGCGGAGGAGTGACAATATGTTTTTGAATAACGCTCATAATTGTGGTAATCCAATTATTATGCTGTGGGCCATCCCAAACAGCTGTCGAAAGTCTTCCACCCGGTTTCAAGACCCTGTACATCTGGCTCGCAGCCAAGCGCATATCTGGAAAAAACATAAATCCCATCCGGCAGCTAATGGCATCAAACGTATTGTCTTCAAAAATCAATTGGCAAACATCAACATTTAGCGTCTCATAATTACTTAGTCCCATTGATCTGGCGTGCTCAGCAGCAATAGCCAGCATGTCCTCTGCAAGATCAATTCCCGTCACCTTCCCGTTTGGTATTAACTTAGCAATGGTAAGTCCGGGCTCACCGGTTCCCGTTGCAACATCCAACACCCGATCTTTATCCTTCAGCTGAAGATTCGCGATAATCGCATCACCCATAGGCTTTAGAAAATTCATCGTAAACTCATCCCATTTTCTCCATCCGGGGGAAAATTTATTCCAGGACAGCTTTTGCTGTTCCCGGATCTGTTCTGCTTGTGTTTCCATTCAAGTAAAAAATTAGGTTATAAGGAGTCATCATCATCCGTAGGCTCCAGGCCTTTCAGGTCTTCGCTGTCCACGTCATACTCACCTGCATCCAAGTCGGGGTCGTCCTCAGCGTCATCGATATTCACTATACCCTCGCCGGGCATACGATCAGCGTCGGCATCATCCTCCCGCTTCACCTGCCTTACATTTCCCGACTCTTCCCCCTGATTATACTCCTCAGCATCGGGAGTAAGTCCCTTTTCTGTTTCCAGGCTAAATGATGCCTCACTGGCCCTTGAAGCCTGATCCATATCTTCTTTCTGATGTGGCTCCTGTCCGGAGAACAGGGAACCACTTTGTTTATTTTCTTCGTTCATCTGTTAATTTTCCCGTTAGATTCACCTTGTTTATTCACCTTTTTTTCCTTCGCTTTCTATGTAAGTTTCGGTAAAGTGTTCAACAAATAAAAAAAGTTAAAGTTTACATTTTCTCCCGGCCAGATACGACTGAAGCTACACCGTTTATCCGTTTGTTCCGTCATTTCTTAGCTTAAGCTGACAAGTCTTTTAAAGATGCCAGCTAAAATGCGTACCGGATCTTACAATATGGGATCAGCTCTGTACAAAGCCCTACGAGATCGTTCACAATTTCCCTTTTCAGGTTATTTTTATAGCGAACATTCCGCTGTCCGCTCTCACTGTATTTCACTTGCTGCACTTCTGGGGTCCACAAGACCTCTTCAGCTTTCGGGTGCCACAGGAGATTGACTTCATGCAAGGGCTCGTTATGTGTCAGGAATATAATTTCTGTTGAAAGCTGTCCCTTTGTCTGCTCATCCAGTACATCATTCAGCTCCAGGAACAAGCTACGCCAGTCGTCCAGCCAACCCGGGTAATAAACGACCGGCGCAAAGCTCACATTCACTTCATATCCCGCCCGTCTGAATTCATTCATAACGGCAATTCTGTCCGAGATTGGTGTTGTTCTCACGTCGACAAGTTTGGAGATCCCATGTGGCATCAAACTGAAGCGGATTCTTGTTTTTCTCCTGGGATCATACTCCAGTATGGCAGGGTTTACAAACTTGGTGGCAAACGTAAGTTTAGCATTAGGTAATGAAGCATATAGCCTTATTAGATCTTTTACGTTATCGCAAATCGCTGCATCCACGCTGCAGTCTCCATTCTCCCCAATTTCATACACCCAATATTCCGGGTCTATCAGATCGGGCATGACCTTAGGACCCTGCCTTGCAGCATGACGTGTCAAATAGCCAATAATTTGCTCAATGTTCACGAAAATAGTGATGGGATTGGCATAGCCTTTCCTTCGGGGAACGTAGCAGTAGGAACATGACATGGTGCATCCATTGGACTGAGATGGTGCAACCCAATGTGAACTTCTCGTGTTCACCCTGGCGCTCAGACTTTTCTTTACGCCCAAAATTAATACGTTCCTCTTATTCCACAGCCAATTTTCCAGGGAGCCTTCAAAGCCAAACAGCTCAGGGATCTGGTTGTGCACCTCTACTTCAATCAGTTCGGCATCAGGATACCTTTCCCGGATTTCCCGTGCACGCAAATATTCCCAGATGCCAGGTTCATGATAAATCTGATGAATGCTCAATAAATCTTCAATCTTCTTCTTGTGCAGCATAGGTGGTGGGATTGGTGTTACGATTACGAACCACCATGACAGCCGGTTTAAAGACCACGATTGTTGATCAGATACTCGCGAATCTTCTCTTCATCATCTCCGACAGCTTCACGCGCCTCATCGATGGCCGCCTGATCCACGTTTACCTTTTCTACAAGCGCTTCAAATTCAGCACTTGCTCCCTCGGTTTTCTCTATTTCTTCCGGATGGGCATTGTTTAGTTCTTTTTCCATAATGTTTCTTCGATCTCTCTCTTAAACAGTTTCCTAAGATAAAGGTTTTAGCATCGGCTGACTCGTAGGTTACTGAGGATGAAAGTTTTAAAATGAGACAGATGAACAAAGGTCTTTCCATCCTCCGCCAGACACATACCCTTGCCAGGCGTTGCACACCTATTTAGTGGTATTTGAATGGATTTATTGTGTTTAACTGTATATTGGCTTCATCTAAATTAAACCGACATCCTACATGAACATTGAAATACAAAAACTCCACAACGTTTGGCAGAATAACAGGGCTCTCGAAAATACATCATTTCCAAAAATCAGCTTTGATGATTTAACCAATTCCATCATTAGTACGGGGCCTTTCTATTATTACATTATTGACTTTCATGA
>CBFGNP010000198.1:0-7113 GCA_965650095.1 uncultured Pedobacter sp.
ATACCAGCCCTTTTCTTCACTAAAAGCGTCAATAAAGCCGTATTCGCTCCATAGCTTGTCGCCCATTTTGTAATAATAATGCTTTAATGCCTGCATAGCATATTCCGGCGTATAAGGGAAAGAGGACAATGCAGCTGTCGGTGTAATTACACCGAGGTCTTCCGTCGGCGAGTGGGCCGCGTAACCACCCCAACTATCACTGGCCGTTAAACCCCAGCTGTCGGCGCTATAGCCCTTGTATTTTTTTGGGTTTTCTATGCAATAGGCCCTGTTAATAAGCACATGGTTTTTGTTCTGCTGCCAATAATCCGCATATCGGTCCTTTAGCCCCCGTGGGTCTAAGCCAAGAAAGGAATATTGAGAAAAGAACAGCGGCCCGCCGTAATCAAAGCCAAGTGGAAGCGTTACGCCGTTAAACGTCCGGCCATTGAAAAACGTATTGCTATTTGCCCAGCCTTCATCGTATACACGTTTAGTGATGGTGTGTTTTGGCCCGGCTGCTGCCAGCACATAAGTGATCAGACATTCATTCCATCCTTTGATCTGGTGATTCATGCTCCATCCATTATTCGGGCTCCAATGCCAGTACAATACGTTTTGGTTTTGGCTGAACCAATCCCATTCTATCCCTTCCCACATCCATAGTATTTTGTTCCGGATGTCGCGTTCAACAGCATTATCACCGGTATAATACTGCCTGGCGGTTAGTAATCCCTGAAACAAAAATGAAGTTTCCACCAGATCAGCACCATCATCTTTCAGGCTAAAGCGGATTGTTTTTCCTGTTTCTCCATTTAGCCAGTGTGGGAAAGCGCCATGATACATATCAGCTTTCCACAGGAAATCTACTATCTTTTTCGTACGTTCTGCGGCTTGCTGGCGCGTGATGAATTTACGTTCTGCAGCAACAATGATGGCCATGATACCGAAACCTGTACCTCCGGTGGTTACTACTTCCTGGCCATAGTCGAATGACCTGTTGCTTCGCTCCCGTGCCATGCCGCTAACAGGGTGTCCGAAGTCCCAGAAGTACCGAAAGGTTTGCTTCTGTACCAGGTCGAGCAACTGGTCATCACTGAGATTTTTTTTAATGCCTTTTTCAGGTTTGATGCGTATTTTCGTTTTTGACGGGGATTGTGCATAGCAGGCCTGTACTACAAGAAGCAGGATGAAAAGTGGAATGAGGAACCGGAATAAGTTATTTTTAGTACGCATATTGAAAAGGACATTTGTGTTTAACATATCATATGTATTTTAAAGATCGGGAGCCGAAAAGCCGAGCTTTTGCATTCCGGATTTTACTTCCGGGCAACTCATAAATAAGTTCCATAGTAGTTTGCTGCGGTGGTTTTCGATCATGATGATGATTGGTCCCTGGTCTATGGCCAGAGTTGAACTGGCAAACCACTGTTGCTGTAAAGAAAAGGCATCTACAAATCCATATGCTGCAAATATTTTGTCGCCAAGCTTGTAATAAAAGAACTTAATGGCGTTCATAGACTCGTTTGGGGTATAGGGAAGCGAAGCTATTGCGGCAGTAGGGGCAATCACACTCACATCGTTTGCGGGCGAGCTGGCCGTATAGCCATTATTAATGTCGCTTGCGGTTAAGCCCCAGCACTGTTCGCTGTAACCGTAATAGTCTTTGGGATTTGCTTTGCAATAGTTGTAGTTAATCAGTGCATGCGCTTTATTCTGTACTTCATAATTGGCGTAAGCATCCGTTAATCCAATGGGATTAATACCCAAAAAAGAGTAATGCGCAAAGAATAGCGGTCCGCCCTGATCCGGACCCAGGGGTAATGGAATGCCGTAGTAAACCCTGCCGTTTTTAATGGCTCCGTTTTGTGCCCATCCATTGTCGTATACCGATTTTGGAATGGTATGTGTAGGTGAAGATGCTGCCAGCACATAAGTGATGAGTGCTTCATTCCAGCCAGTTATCTGCATATTTATATCCCAGTTGTAATCAGGGCTCCAATGCCAGTATAGCGTATTGCTGTTGTCTTTTCTGTACCAGTCCCATTCTACTGCCTGATAAATGTTATTAATATCTGCTCTTAAGGCAGTCTCGGCAGGATCAGCACCATTGAAATATTGCCTTGCGGATAATAATCCCTGCATCAATAGGGAGGTCTCTACCAGATCGCCTCCATTGTCTTTCTGACTGAAGGGAACGACTTTTCCGGTGTTTCCGTTTAACCAGTGCGGATAGGCGCCATGAAAGCGATCGGCCGTTTTTAAAAAATTAATTATCTTTTGAACTCGGGCAAGGCCTTCCGTCCTGCTAATAAAATTTCTATGGATCCCTGTTACCAGGGCCATTACTCCGAATCCGGATCCGCCGCTGGTCACCACATCACCGGAAGTGTTTCTTTCTCTCGCCATTCCGCTTTGTGGATGACCGAAATCATAAAAGTATTTAAAGGTTTGCTGCTGTATTTTAGTCAGCAGCTCTTCGTCAGTTATCCTTGGAAATTTGTCGGTATCATCTACCCCGGTATTGAAGGTGATGCTAACCTCCGTTTGAAGATTTCCGCCTGCAGTAGATTTTAGTGTGGTCGGCACCCTTACGTTGTAGACGCTTATACCCGCCAGGCTCGCAGTTGGTCGAATTACGATCGTATTCCCATTTTCCAGTATAGCTGTAAAAGCAACACTTACCGCACTGCTTAGGTTCTTAAAAATGATGTTTGCCGATAGGTTGGATGCATTTACGGCAGTTGAAAAGCTTATTTTGATAACCGGGTCAACAGCTGTATTGTTGTAGGGGCCTGTCGTTACGCCATTTATAACTACGGCTGTTTCCCGGAAGGTTAGGGGTACAGGGCTATCCTCTTTTCCTTTTTTACAGGAGAGGAAGAGAAAAATTAACAGGAACAAGCAGATGTATATTTTATTCATGGGTTAAGCATTTAAAAAGACTGCCGGACAGCCTCCGGCAGTCTTTTAAATTTTGTGCAGATTTATCTGCCTTGTCTTTCCAGAATAGAAAGTGCAGACACTTCTATGGCAGTTAGGGCTTTGTTGTAAATCCTGACTTCATCCATTTTTCCTGGCAGATAACCCGCCCAGTCCTGGGCCCCTGCACCTGTGGTACTGCTCGGAACAGTCATAAAATGCAATGCGCCAAAAACGATGGGGCCTACATTAATAAACCGGATAGGTCCCATGTTTGCTTGTGTAGTTGTTCTGGCAAGAGAGCCATTTACATAAGATTTGAAATTTCCGGCTCCATCATAGGTAATTACATATTGCACCCAATTGTTAAACCCGTTCTGTACATCCTGGATATTGTTGTCAAACGATGCTCCATTGTCATTGTAAAGCGCTTTGAAGCGTGCCAGCGTAGTCGTTCCCCCATTTTCAAAGAAAACATTAATGTTCCCCCAGAAACCTTGGGTATCTCCCAAACTAAATATTCCGGTAGCACCGGTATTTTGAGGTGTATTCACCCAAAAGCTTACGGTGTATTGTGTCATAGTCCGAACTGCGGTACTCGCAACGGCTGTGGCATATGCTTTTTTTGTTGCATCTGGATTGCCGGTAAGTGCCTTTCCTTTAAGCCCTTCAGTAAAGGTCATTCCGGCATTTGTGCCGGTGGTGTTGGAAACGGAATCGAGCAAGTTATCGGCGTTGAAATTCCAGTAAGCCACCAGATTAGTAGGTGCAATTTCAATGGATGCGGAATAGCCCCCCGCCGTTTTTGGTATATCACCTGGCGGGAAATCGTCATTGTTGTCGTTTTTTGTACAGGAAAATAATAATGTACTTCCAATTATTATACCTGCAAAGCCTATATTTAAATTTCTAAATTTCATCTTCTGATTGTCTTAAGGTGATTAATAATTGTTTTGAGTTAATCTGCCGCCGCTAAGGTCTCTTTGCTTTTGCGGGATAGGGAATACCTCATGTTTGCCCGCAATAAAAGGTTTACCCACTGCGTTCATGGCCGCTGCCGCCTGCCCGGTACGTACCAGGTCGAAGAACCTGTCGGCCTCCATAGCGAGCTCAAGCCTTCTTTCTCTCCAGATGTCGGCAATACTCGTTGAGGTCGTCTGTAATCCGGCCCGTGTCCGTACTCTTCTTAAAGGAGTAATTACATCCTGTCCGACATGCGCCGCAGCTTCAGCATTGATCAGCAACACTTCAGCAAATCTGATGATCCGTATGTTTTTTGGTTTATTGTCCTTATCATTGATGCCCAGGCAGCTTTTGGTTTCCAGAAAAGGACTGTGGTACGCTTTATAGTTGTAGCGCTCATTGACTACATCCGGACGTCTTGGCAGCACAAATCCATCCCACAAGGTAGTTGTGGTGGCATCACTGGTAAAAATAATGGTACCTGCCCGTCTTACGTCGTCAGTCTCGTAAGCTGCTGCCAGATTTGCTGAAGGTGTATTTAAACCGAAGCCAAGATCTCCTCCACTGTAGGTTTGACCAGCAACTGTTTGTGAAGAAAAGGTACCCCGTGGTCCCTGGAAGTTGCTATAATTTTTACTTACTGCATCACAGGCAAGACCAGTGGCAGTCTGGTTGGCGTAAGGGCCGGTTTGCACTTCAAATATAGATTCTATATTATTTACCCCTTTTTCTCTGAAGATATCGGCATATACAGGCGCCAGGTCATACTTTTGTGACGTGATCACGGCCTGTGACATGTCGTAAGCACCCTGCCAGTTCTCCTGATATAGGTACACCTTCGACAATAACGCCTGTGCAGCACCTTTAGAAGCTCTGCCCACTATAGCGCCCGGTTCTCCCTTAGCAGGTAAATGATCGACGCAGTACAGCAGATCATCAGTAATTACTTTATAGATTTCCTCTTTAGAAGCCCTTGTCTGAAATTCATCGTTATTGGCCTGGGCAAGTGTAGGCACAGTTGTTATTTTAACTACCCCTCCAAATATCCTGACCATGTTGAAATAAAGCAATGCCCTGATAAACCTAGCTTCCCCGCTCAGCCGGTCCCTGATTCCCGCATCAATTGTACTGTTCTCTAGAACTGACAATGCTTTATTCGCTGAAGTGATGCCTTTGTAGTTGTCTACCCAGACATCGTTAAAAATCGCGGTATTAGGGTTGTAAGTAAAGTTGTCGAGGAAAATACCATCGAATCCAGGATCGGTAGCGACAGATCCTTTATCAGAATCATCAGAAGTTACATCCGCCAGTACAACCAGTTTTAGGCCCAGTGTGCCGGCTAAATAAAGATTGTTATAAGCGCCTATTACCAGTTTATCCGCTGCTTCAGGGTCTATTAGCGCTTGTTCTTCTGTTGTTTTTCCCTGAGATGGGACATCCAGGAAGCTCTTTTTACATGAAGCAATTAATAGTGCTGATGCAATTAATGTCAGTGCAGTTATATAAAATATCTTTTTCATCGTTCTTTTTGTTAAAATCCAACATTAACACCAAATGCAAAAGTCCTTGTTGAGGGATAACTGTTTAAGTCTACCCCCTGGTTCAAATTGGCATTTTCCGCGACCGCTCCAGGTATAGAGGGTTGCAGTTCCGGTGTAAACCCGCTGTAAGAAGTAATGGTGAATAAATTCTGTGCGGTCAGGAATACGCGAACATTGTTGATATGGGCTTTGGATAAAAGTGTTTTAGGTAAGGTATAGCCAACCGTTAAATTGTTTAAACGCAGGTAATCTCCTTTTTCTACAAAGTAAGTAGAAGCAGGCAGTGCGCCTATCGTGGCCCTTGGTACGTCATTGCCAGGGTTGTTAGGTGTCCATCGATTTCTTGCTACGCTTGCTTCAATGTTATCCGTTAACTGATTTACGCCCCGGACTGCTTTTTTGGCGTTATATATCTTACCGCCCGAGGTACCAAAGAAGCCAAAATTAAGGTCGAAATTTTTGTAGCTGATGTTACCGTTAAGGCCATAGGTAAACTTAGGTTGATAAGAGCCAAAGTAAGCCCTGTCACTGTCATTTATGATGCCATCAGGTGTCCCATTTGGGCCACTGATGTCCCTGTAAATGATGTCGCCCGCTCTTGCATCTTTTTGTGCAGAGGCATCAATTTGTGCCTGATTTTGGAATATGCCTATTTTTTCTAATAAAAAGTAGCTGGCGATTGCCTGACCGTTGTCTGATTTGGTAATTTGATAGTTGGCTATAGCATCGCCAATCAGTGGTTGGCCGCCACCCAGCTCTTCAATCGTATTTTTGTTGTGTGCAATGTTACCATTAACGCTATATTTCCAGTCCTCACCAATCTCATCTGCCCAGTTTAAAGACAACTCAATACCTTTATTCGACACATTGGCTGCATTGGTAAGCGCCTTTTCATTTGGATCGCCGAGAATGGCAGGTATGGTGACGAAAATTAAAGCATTATCCGTCTTTTTGTTGTAATAGTCAATCGTACCTGACAGCTTGTTGTCTAACAATCCAAAGTCAAGCCCCAGGTCATATTCAGAGGTTACTTCCCATTTGAGCTGGTCGTCTATAATATCTTCCAGCCTTATCCCCAATGCAGCTGTGCCGAGCACACCGGTGGTTCCATTAAAATAATAAGGCTTATTGATCGCAGCTGTTGATATATATAGCGATGAAGGGATATTGTCATTACCCAGAAGGCCAAAGCTTCCTCTTAGTTTCAGGTTGCTGAATATCTTTTGATCTGCCATAAAGCTTTCATTGCTGATGTTCCAGGCCAGACCAATGGAAGGAAAGTAATCCCAGCGGCTGTTTTCACCAAATTTCGAAGTTCCGTCTGCACGGAAACTTCCAGTCAATAGATACTTGTTGTCATAATTATAGTTTACGCGTGCCAGGTAAGAATTCCTGTGATACTTGTCACCTTCATTACTGACAGATTGGGTTCCGCCAGTGCCGGCATTCAAATACCATTGGTCTTTGTTGGGGGCGACGTCCCTGATTGATCCGACCATATCGTTAGAGTTGAATGCTTCTGCGGTGATACCTGCCAAAACAGTGAAGGTATGTTTCTCGATAGTTTTGGTGTAGGTCGCCGTATTGTCCCATATCCAGCTCATTTTATCATTTTTTGTCAGCGTTAAGAGGCTGTTTGGTCTGATCTGGTTACCTCCCTCTGTTAAAAAAGTGGATAGGTCAGGTAAGAATTTGTAACCATAATCGG
>CBFGNP010000199.1:0-7097 GCA_965650095.1 uncultured Pedobacter sp.
CATTCAGGTTTAATGAGTCGGTATCTTTTTCGATTGAAGCCAATACACAGGAAGAAATTGACTATTACTGGAAAAATCTTACCGCCGGAGGCGGCGAAGAATCACAGTGCGGGTGGGTAAAAGACAAGTTTGGCTTATCCTGGCAGATTTCTCCGGCAATTTTAAGACACCTGCTGCAGGAGAAGGATATGGAGAGAGCAAAACATGTAATGGATGCAATGATGAAGATGGGCAAGATCATCATCAAAGATTTAGAAGAAGCTGCAAAATGGTAGCTTATTAAAGGTCCCGGCAAGGAAATACAAAGATAAAACAAAAGCGGCCCTTGAAGAGTTGTTAACAGGGATTTTAATTAAAATTTAAAATTATTTTTATGAATGCATTATCACCCTGGGCCGTATCAGCAAGTACTGAACTAGCGGATCAAACCTCTGCTATTTTCAATTACACTTCAGGAGACTTTCATTTTAAAGTAATCGCCACCTCGGATTCCATTTGGATACAAACTGAATTACCCGCCAGTGGGCGTGTAGTCTTCCGTACCGCTTACAGCCCTGGGACTGATCTGGAGGTGATAAAAGTAACCAAAGGTCAACAAAGCATAAACCTGAATTTGTCATCGGCCATCGGCAAGCAAAGGATTAGTATTAATATAGATGACAGCAAACAATTTCCGGTACTACGTTATACGACCAGCCTGGTTCCATCTAAAGATCTCATCATCCCCAGCTGGCCCAGGGACATTTTGTTTAATGGAAATAAGGATAACGCTGAACAAACCGAAGGAAAGATCCATGCCAGTCAGTTCGGCACCCGTACCGGCTTCCTGTACCTTACCGAGACCAGGCCGAAATCCGCTACCCTGTTTTACCTCCAGAATTTGTCTGCATTAAACGATTATTGCGATCAAACAGAAACTTCGCTCGGCGATTCGGTTGGAGGCGAATGGCCTGAGTTAGGCTTTTCTTTACCTGCTGCTCAAAAACCACTTAAGGCCGGTAAAGAAGTAATCATTTGTGATGCCTTTGTAGCTTTAAGCGATCAGGTACCGGATCTGGAATCTGAAATTATGCGTTTATTCCTGGACCTACTAGCCGATATTTATCTCTTGATGCCCAGGCCGGACACCAATTATCAACATTGGCCGGATATCCTGGATAAAGGCCTGAAAGACTTAATCGATAGCCCCGGTTGCTGGTCGCAGGTAGCCGGACACAAATACTTCAATGCCTATGTCAGTGACTATGAGACCCCGCCCGAGATCATGGTACAACTGGCTATACTGCTTCCCTTGGTCGATTACGTGGAATGGAGCAAAGGGGAGCTACCAGTGATGAAAACCATAAAAGAAAACTTATCATGTTTCTACGATGAAAAGCTAGGCACCATTATGCGCTGGCTGCCGGCAGCGGAAGATAAGCTTAAAGGCGAAGAAGAGCAGAAAGTACCAAAGGTCATGGACTCCTGGTACCTGCACCATCCCCTGCTGAACCTTTCCAGATTGGCTTTAAAGGGCGACAAAATAGCAACGCGGCTTTTCCTGGATTCCCTGAATTTTGCCATCAAAGTGGCGCATCACTTTAAATATCAGTGGCCGGTCTTCTATAAAATGGACACCCTGGAAGTCATCAAAGCAGAAACCGCGGAAGGCAAAGGCGGAGAAAAAGATGTGGCCGGTATTTATGCACATGTGATGCTTCAGGCCTGGGAACTTACCCAGGAAAAACGTTACTTAAATGAAGCAGAACGGGCTGCTAAAACTTTGCAGGGTTATGGCTTTGAAATCTTTTACCAGGCCAACAATACGGCTTTTTCAGCTGGTGCTTTGCTCAGGCTCTATAAAATTACCAGCAATGAATTGTACCTTGAGCTCAGCTATATGTGCCTGGCAGGATTATTCCGGAACGTGCAGCTTTGGGACTGCAACTACGGATTCGGCAAGAAATTTCCTAAGTTTTTCTCACTCTACCCGCTCAACGATGCGCCTTACACGGCAGTATATGAAGAACAGGAGGTATTTTGCGCCTTCCACGATTACCTGAAACATGCTGAAGGTGTAGCAATATTACCTTCTGTAAAACTACTTATCGCTGAATACATCCGCTACCTGATAGACCGCGCAGTTTATTATTATCCGACCATGCTGCCTGGAAATATGCTTGAAGAAAAACCCAAAATCGGCGAAGTTGATCCCAAGCTTTGGATAGCACTGGAAGACCTTCAGGATGGCTGGCTGAAATCGGGGACAGTTGGACAGGAAGTTTATGGGGCAGGAAACGCATTCGGTATCCTTCCACGCCACTACCTGCAGATACCGGGTAAACCATACATGCTTTACACCGACTACCCTACCTTAGGATTTAATGGCCAAAAGGGAAAGAACATCACCTTTAAAGTGCTAGGCGATGAAAGAATCAGCTGCCGGATGATGCTCGTAAAAACATCACTAAAGAAAATTCCGGAAATTGAGATCCGGGTAAAAGGAGAGAAAGACCCTATAAAAGCCAGGCCTGTAGAAAATGGGAATCTCGAGTACATCGTCAGGGGCAATACCACTATCACCATCAGTTTTTAGCCGCTTGTTTTATTCTTCGGGCTTTTCCAGTTCCTCTTCCTGGCCATTTTTCCAGATTTTATCACTGCTTTTTTCCATCTGCTTTATGGTCTTTTCGGTCAGGACAGATTTATCTTTTTTCGTGATATCGCCCGTAGCCGCATAATCGTCCTTATGCTTGATCAACAGCCAGCTGTTCTCTCCCATCCCATGGGTTTTGACCAGCGCAAATTCCCCTCTAAGCTTTTTACCATGCAGCACGATTTTCAGCGATCCGGCATCCAATTGTTCTAGCAAATGTTTTTCCTGGGCTTTTTTTTCCTTGAATTTTTCTATCGGCTCATAGGTTCCTTTATCCCAGACAATTACCGTTCCCCCTCCATATTCCCCCTCGGGAATAATACCTTCGAAGTTTTTATAATCAAAGGGGTGATCTTCTACCATCATGGCCAGGCGTTTGATCTTGGGATCGGTAGAAGGCCCTTTAGGGATTGCCCAGCTTTTTAAAACGCCTTCCATTTCCAAACGGAAATCATAATGCAGTCTTGAAGCATCATGCTTTTGAATGACAAATTGCAATTGACCAGTGGCTTTTGGCTTTCCGGCTCTCGGCTCGGCTGTTTTACCAAAATCACGCTTTTCGCTGTATTTTTTCAGGTTCATAAACAGTGGAATTGAATACCATAGGTAACACATTTGAATCCAAAATGGTTTAGCAATATGCTGAACGTTTTCATGCCGGCAGATCTTTTATGTGGGGCAGAAATTTATCTTGCTTATCTTTACTACAAGAATTGAGAGAATCTTATGAATGAAGTAGCGGATACTGAAAGTGTGATCCTGGTAGATGAGCACGATAACATGATCGGCACAATGCCTAAAATGGAGGCCCATTTGCTGGGGAAGCTCCACCGTGCATTTTCTGTTTTTGTTTTCAACAGCAAAGGACAACTGCTTTTGCAGCAAAGGGCCGCAGATAAGTACCACTCCGGCGGAAAATGGACCAATACCTGTTGCAGCCATCCAAGATTGGGAGAACAAACATTTAATGCAGCCCATAGGAGATTGCATGAGGAAATGGGTATGGAATGTAAACTTGTTTACGGGTTCAATTTTACCTATCATGCAGAACTTGGAAATGGAATTTCTGAAAATGAATATGACCACGTTTTTTTTGGAATAAGTGATCTGTTACCCGTTCCAGACCCGGTAGAGGTGGCTACGTGCAAATATGTTGATATGCAAACCCTCGCTAACGATATCGAATCTGACCCCGGTATTTATACCGAGTGGTTAAAGATCTGCTTTGATCGAATCATGGAATATTATAACAGGGTTATCATAGCATAGCGAAGACAATGTCCATTCCTGAATTGAAGGTAGCTGGAATATCTATCAATCCCCACAAAAGCCGAGCGAAGATCTAAACTGGGGCATCAAAAGGGTGAGGAAGGTTTTGCACTAACGGATTTTCAGAAAAGCGCCACGCCCACGCTTGATCCTCAGATGACCGAAGTTCCGGATGCAATGGCTAAAGAAATGAGTTCAGCCTACCTTAAAGCCGTACTTTCGAAAAAACGATCATCGATCAAACAGGTACTACTTGACCAGAAGTTAATCAGGGGAATTGGAAATGCTTACGCGGATGAGATCTTATGGGCCGCTAAGATCTCCCCCTTTTCAATTTCCAAAGCCATTCCGGAACAAAGCGTCAATGCGTTGCATAAAGCGATCAATGAAGTGCTGCGTTCTGCGATCAAGCAAATTAAAAAACAGCACCCCGACCAGTTAAGTGGTGAGGTAAGAGATTTTTTAAAAATTCATAATCCTCAGGCACAGAAGAGCCCCAGTGGGGCAAAGATTATGGTCGACAAAAAGAGTAGCCGTAAGACCTATTATACCGACGAGCAGCAGCTTTTTGATTAAAAGATCGGTGTATAATAAATAGAACAGGAAATTGCTGATACAGGTAATTAACTTCAAAAACAGGTAGTTTTTTCTCGAGTTCAGGCACTTGTTTTGTTTTTACTATGACAATCAATAGCCACTACTATGAATACGAAACCCATTAGACCCAAGCTGCACGGCCTGATCGATTATGCCTTTGCCATTGCCCTTTTTACCATGCCTGGAATGATCGGATCTGATAAAGATACCAGGCGACTTTACAAATTAGTTGCCATGGAGGTTTTTTCCTTCCATATTCGCACGACATTCAGCGGACTAGCAAGTGTACTGCTAACCAAATGGAGACATAAACGGGCGGGATAGTCCCTCCTGGTCAAAGGAAACCAGCGTATAACAGTGCAACGGAAATAGGCATTTAGTCAAGGTAACCATTGCGAACAGCAAACCGGATTAGGGTTGCCGTATTTCTAGATCCTGTTTTATTGAGCAGGCTTTGGCGGTGCCCCTCTACTGTTCTTTTACTTAGGAACAACTTATCTGACATTTCATCATTGGTCAGTCCTTCAGCAATAAGGTGTAAGACCTCCAGTTCCCGTTCTGAAAATTCGGCATTTACATGCTGCCTCGCATTCGCAACTGAGGTGCGCTGGGCAGCAAGACCCAATAATTTTACAGACAGATCCATACAAATGTATTTCCGTCCGGCCATGGCTTGTTTTACTGCAAATAAAAGTTCATCTGTATTGCATTCTTTCAGGAGATAGCCAGAAGCTCCCTCGGCAAAGGCCTGATCTATATAATTGACATCATTATGCATCGAAAGCACGATTACCGCGGTATGGGGATCAATGGCTTTTGCTTTACTGATTAGAGCGATGCCATCCATTTCCTGCATCTGAATATCGGTCAACAAAACATCAACTTTAATAGGATGGCTCATCAACTTGATCACCTCAGCCCCGGTTGTCGCCTCACCAATAATGTTGATACTGCTATCGGTTTGGAGCAGCATCTTAATGCCATTGCGAACAATATTATGATCTTCCGCTATTATTACATTTATCATGTTCAAGAATTTAATTCTTTATGGCCTGCAACAAATCGATCAGTATTTAAAAATGTCTTTTGATTAGCATGCCCCAGGTCGGATATAAACATATATAGGCGCAAATTGTTTATCTGCTGATATAAAACCAAAAAGCACAACTCCCTTCGGTGATTAAGTATATGTTGCGTATTTTGCCAATCTTACGTGCCCATGAGCCGGTAAATACGGTTTTTAGCGTTTTTATGAACAAATTATCGCTTCATGCGTTTCCATAGTAAAATCGAGATTTATGGAAATAGACGCAGTAGCGAAAAAACTGGACAACAGCGCCAGATTAAAGGAAATGGTTAAGGCAGATCATGATGATTTGAATGGAAAAGAGACAGCGAAGCCAACCAGGCCTAACACTGGTATTCAACCGAAATACAAAAGGCCTAATTATTTATTGAGGTTATTGTAGTGCAGCTCGCCATTTGAGTTGGCAGTCTGAAACCTAAGCCATAGATACAGACAACCTAACCGGTTGTCTGTATTTTTTTGCGTCCCATATGGCATAGGTGTTCAGATTCGCCCGTTTGAGCAACCGGTTTAGCTGGTCTTTTTCCTGAGGCCAAAACATTTACAATCCTGTAAAGGTTAATAGGAAAAACTGTAAAGAGACAAATGATTGAATTAGAGATACACCCAGGTAAACCGTATCCACTCGGTGCTACCTGGGACGGTAAGGGCGTGAACTTTGCAATTTTTGCAAGTAATGCGACAGCGGTTGAGCTATGTTTGTTTGGGAAGGATTGTGCCGGGCCATATCGGTCTGTAATGTTGAAAGAAAGAAGCAGGCAGATCTGGCATATATATATTTCCGGCGTTTCGCCTGGATCATGTTATGGATATCGCATGCATGGCCCCTATGAACCACATCTTGGACATCGCTTTAATGCAAACAAGCTGTTGATAGATCCCTATGCAAAAGCAATTTCCGGAAAGGTGGAATGGCACGATTCTTTATTCGGCTATGAACTCAGCGAAGATGACCTGGCCTTTAGCGATAGTGACAGTGCTCAGTTTGTTCCAAAGGCGGTGGTGGTTGACCAGTATTACGATTGGGAGGGCGATAAGCCTCCGGGGATTAACTACCATGAAAGTATTATCTACGAGGCCCATGTGAAAGGGCTTAGCAGACAACACCCCGATATTCCGGAGGAGATCCGGGGGACCTATGCAGCAATCGGACATCCTGTGATGCTGTCTTATCTGAAATCGCTCGGCATTACAGCCATTGAACTGATGCCTGTTCATCAGTTTATCAACGACAGGCGGCTGATTGAACAGGGTCTCAGTAATTATTGGGGCTACAATACAATTGGTTTTTTTGCACCAGATACCCGGTACTCTTCAAGTGGCACGCTTGGCGGACAGGTTAAAGAGTTTAAAGATATGGTTAAGGCCCTGCACAAGGCCGGAATTGAGGTCATCCTTGACGTCGTGTATAACCATACTGCCGAAGGTAACCATCTTGGCCCTACTTTATCGTTTAAGGGGATCGATAATGCACAGTATTACAGGCTTGCTGAAGATAAGCGGTACTAC
>CBFGNP010000200.1:0-7072 GCA_965650095.1 uncultured Pedobacter sp.
TCAGTATTTTCGAACCATCAACATTGTATTTCCAATATTGCTGGTCGTCGTTAATTGGAATAAAATGGATCATATCTACATTATTTGTCATTTGTGTTCCATTGATCGCTGTTAGCCTCAACCAATAACGTCCGGTTTGCTGTATGTCAGCGATACCAACCAATTTCCCGATTTGTGCACCTGCTGTGTTGCTCATGTAAGTTTTAAATCCTACGGCCTCCTCTGCATCTGCATCAATCATGGTAACTCCATCAACCGTTTTATTGATACCAGGGCGTTTTACGATGAAGCTCAAAATACGCGAGTTGGATAATGGTGCACGCTCGATAGTGCCGTCCAACCCGATGCTGGCCTGAACTTCTGTGGTTGTAGTTCCAGATTCTTTCTGCACATAGATACAAACCCATATTTTATACTTTCCTTTAATTAATAATGGTGTTCTAAACTCAACCCATTCCGGTACATTTGTTGAGCCCCCGGTAGCCAAAGGAATCACTAAAATATCCTGGTTATGAGAGTTTTTAGAAGTTCCACCACTTCCATATCTGTAGATAAGACATTTCGTTGCATCTTTTCCAGCCTGTCTTCCAGAGAATTTGATTTCGCTAAAAGCAGCTGCTTCGTCAGCAGTAAAGAAGTACGAGTTCTTTTTATAGTACTCGGTATTTTTTATAATTTCCGGAAAGGCACAAACATCCCAATCCACCCGGAATGGGGCGCGAATTTTAATGTCAAAATGCGCTGAGGGTTGATGTACCACTCCATTGGTAGCCGTAACATCACTTTTATCCCGGATCAGTGAAAAGCCCTGCTCATAAACTCCGTTAAAGGTATCGTCATTCATCAGGACGGTTTCACCAGATAGCTTTGAAGTAAGTACCTCCAGCGGTGCCAGGGTATTATGCGCACCTGCCGTGATGATATCTGCCAGGTATTTAGCGTCGTAAAGGATATGGTAATCCAGGAATAGATGCAACCCGTCTGTAGCTAGTTTAGGATCTCCGGTATTGGAGTATTTCGTTTTTAGTGCCGCGTAACTGTCTATACCTGCCGCTCTGAGCGTGGCATCCGTTTCGGGGATGACGGTCAACCATTTCTGTTTTTCATCGGGATTATTGACCGGTAAAACATTCAGCTTATCGAATAATCCACTTTCTTTCAATGCCTCTGTAAAAATGGAATAATCCGGGTTTGCAGCTATGGTTTCAGCAACACTAAGGGTTGCTGGCGACAACACATGGTCAATACTATGAATTAATCCGTTACCCACAGATATATTGGATTGAATGACATTGGCTTGTCTGTTGATCCGGATCTTAGTCACACCGCCGATATTCTCTGAGGCTGTAGTCAGGTATTGTCCAAACATGGTCAGGTCAAACAGCTTTCCATCAGTAAACCTGGATGTAGGTATGGAGTCTTCCAGCAAATGCAGACGGATAAAATTCTTCCAGTCATCTGCAGGAACATCTTCTACATTACCTTTACCTTTTTCCTGCAGGTAAGCTTTGATCGCCGTATTCGTTGGCGCGAATAAGGTGTACGAACCATACGCATTTAAAAATGATGCCGTTCCTGATAGTTCCAGAACTTTGCTTAACTCCGAAAAATTATCAGGGTTATTTCTCAGGTATTGAGTCATATTTACGGCATTTGTTGTGCCGTGTACCAATGAATCTTTGTTGCAGGCCCAGAGGCACATCAACATACTGCATAAGCCCAGCAGCACCATTGTAACATTCCGTTTCATAGCTTTATTTTTTGGTTAGCGATTATTGATAAAATGGGTTTTGAACCAGTGCTTTATTTGTTTGCAACTCGTAAGAAAAGATTGGAAAATAATGACTTCTGTGGTCCTTATACTTATTAATTACCGTTTGTTGCTTACTGGGTTCCGCACTTGCAGAAACGATATCGAGCAATAACTTTTCGTTTGCATAGTTGTTACGCTTGGCATTGCGCAAAACATCATACCACCGCTTTCCTTCAAAAGCAAATTCGCGGGCACGTTCTTCTAATATATATTGCGAAACATTATCTGTATTGGAAGGATTTGGCACATCGATAAACTGATCCCCCACAAAGCTCAATGCATGACGTGCATTTCTGATGCGGTCGACCAATGCGATCGCTTCTGCCCCATTTGTTGCATCGCCCGGCGACAGCCAGGTTAGTGCCTCTGCTTTCATCAGCAGTACATCAGAAAAACGATAAACGAACCAATGGGTATAGGTATTGGTCATCGTTCTGAAATTGGTAAACTTGCAAATTGAGGAGCTGGACTCAAACATAGAGGTACCATTACCGCGAATGTCCCTGTTTTCAAAGTTTGCGATATCTGTACCAAAAAGTCCGCCTTCAGCAATCCAATCGGCTGCTCTGAACTCCCTTCCGGATAGACCAAACATTGGTCCGAAAGGATTAAGTTTTTGATTATCAAACTGAAATTCAAAAATACTTTCTATAGAGTTACCATTAAAATATACATTATTATAGTAATCAAGCTGCGGGGTACCTGCCGGTAGCAACTGGTATTTACCGGATTCAATCACCTTATTACAGGCATCAATACTTTTCTGGTATTCCTCATTCCATAAATAAGCATCTGCCAGTGCTGTATAAGCCGTAAATTTGGTCATTCGCCCTCTGTCTTCCGCCATACTGCCATAGGTAACCTGGCCATTCTCGGCACCAAATGTTAAATCGATAATGATCTGGTTATACACTTCCTGCTGGCTCTTTTTTACAATAGCAGCAATTTGAGAATCGTTATAAGTTGGCTCAAGTTTAAGCGGCACCTCCCCAAAAGAACGCAGAAGATAAAAATACATTAGTCCACGCAGCGAATGTGCTTCAGCCAGATAGGCATTTAAGGACGTTTGCGTTAAGGTTTTATCATTATTAAGTACATCAGGCGCAAACTTAATTACCGTATTACAATAGTTAATGGTTTTATATACCGCTTCCCAATTGACGAAGCTATTGGTAGATGCAATCTGGGTACGCATGATATCCAGTTCATCCCGCATTGTTGAATTTAACAAGGCCTCGTCGCCCTCTGAAGCAAGATCAAGTCCGGGAACGACCATCTCCGCACGCAATTCGCCCCAAATAAAAAGATATTTAGCCAAGGGCACAGTACTTCCGCCCAGCAAGGAGGCATAGCAACCCATTACTGCTGCGTCCAGCTGTTCTTTAGTTTGCCAGTATTCCTGACGGATCAGTCCATCCTCGGGTTTCAAATCCAGCCATTTGTTACAGGAGCTTCCTAAAACACTGATCAGTGTAATTAGCGCCAATATCGTATGTTTCATTTTTCTGTTCATATCAAAAATCATTTAGAATCCAACGGTTACACCAAGGGTGAAGGTTTTAGACGGTGGCGTTAAGGCATTGTCCTGTGCATAACTGAAAGGACTGCTGCTGCCGCTTGAAGTCACATCAGGGTCTTGTCCGGTGTAATTGGTCCAGGTATACAGGTTCTGTCCGGTTACATAAACGCTGCCGCTTTTGACGTTTAAGCGTTTCAACAACTGTTGGCCCAGGTTATATCTCACCGTAACGGAACTCAGACGCAGAAATGATGCGTCTTCTACATAGCGGTCAGAGCCCAGCCAGTTATAACCATCTCCGTATAATGCTCTTGGCATATCGGTCACATCTCCGGGATTTCTCCAGCGTCTCAACACTGCAGTACTCTGGTTATTTACCCCATACATATTGGTGGTCGTAATCTTAGCCTTGTTCACGATGTCATAGCCATAACGATAGCTAAAGAAGGCCTGAATTTTTAAATTGCCATTGAAGGTGACATTGGGCCCAAAACCGCCGGTAAACTTAGGCACTGAATTACCCAGGTAGACCATATCTTTTTCATCAATATTTCCGTCGTGGTTTACATCTTCGTAAATGGCATCACCTGGCTGAAAAGCATAATCGATTGTTGGATAGTTGTAACGCATGTATATGGTTTGACCATTCGGACCAATGATCTCGTTTCCTTTCTCATCCCTTGCTATGGTGGCCTCTTTATCGGTGTAAACCCCTTTGTATTTAAATCCATAATAAGAGCCAAAGGGATTCCCTTCAATTAAGAAAGATTTATACTCACCAATCTTCGGCAGTCCGGCTGCACTTTCGCGCGGATAAAATTCAGAAACCGATTGAATGCTATTGATATTCCTGGCAATATTGAAGTCGAAACCGATGCTTAGCTTTTTTGTTTTAAGGGGCGTCGTATTGATACCGATCTCCCAGCCATTGTTATTCATTGTTCCAATGTTCATATCAATTTTACTATAGCCAGAGGTACTGGCAATCTTCAAATCGTTATAAAACATATTCCTGGTTGTATTCTTGTAGATTTCTGCATCTATTCTGATGCGGCTGTTGAACAACCATAAATTGAAGCCCAGGTTTCGACCAACGACAGTCTCCCATTTTAACATGGCCAGCTCAATATTGGAGGGATATACTGCCGCACGGCCGGCATAAGACCAATCGAAGGGCGTATAATTGTTAAAATAGCCATAATTACTGCCAGGTGCTTTGCCGCTTGCACCGTAACTAAGCCGAAAACTTAAATCATCAATAAATGTGTATTTTTTCATAAAGGGTTCTCCGGAGAGCCTCCATCTTGTTGAGATTCCGGGAAAGAAACCAAACCGGTTATCCGGAGAAAATTTCGAGTTTCCATCTACACGGCCATTCACGTTGATGATGTAACGGTCAAGCAATTCATATTGGGCCTGAAGCAATACCCCCATGCTGCGGGACTGCGATTGACTCGACTTTAAAGCCAGGCCGACGCCATTGGTAACGGAAGGGTTGGATGGGTCCTGCAATGCTGAAGAAGCCGTATTGGAGGTGACGAGACTATAGGAAGCGGACTTGGTATCATCCGTCTGGAAAGACATCAGGCCTTGCAGGTTGTGCTTCTCTCCCAAAAAAGGGCGGTAAATTAAATTAATTTTAGACTGGATGTTGTAAGAATCACCATCAGCATCAGATGCCCTGTTCACCGTGGTTTGCGTACTTGGCTGCCCGGTAGCTACCTGAGGTAAAAAGGTTTTGGATTTGGTATTGTTGATGTCAAACTGCACGTCTACCGTAGAGAACAGCACCGGCGAAATGTCATATTGCAGATTGAATTTAGGTGTAATCCGCTCGCCGATTAAATGACTTGCCCCCTCATTGGCCATTGCCAGTGGATTGTAAGTACCCTTGATTTCCCCATTATCACTGATACTGAAGGTACCCTGAATGTTGGACAGGGGAGAAAAATAAGCAGCAGTCATATTCCCATATTCATCATATTCAAAAGGTGCCATGTTCGGCATTTTATTGATTGCTGTGCCGCGCAGAGATTTATCGTAATTCAGATTATTGTTAACATGCGTATAGGTAAGATCCGTTTTAAATCTCAGTTTGCTCGAAACGATATAATCGAGATTGATCTTAGTGGTAATCCTGGATAAGTCAGTACCCAGTGTTGTACCAGTTTGTCCGAGGTACCCCACTGATGCATAGTAGCGTGCTTTCTCGCCACCACCACTCATCGAGATGTTGTGGTCATGGGTATAGCCTGTCCTGGTGATCAGATCTACCCAATTGGTATTGTTTCCGTAGTTGTAATAGTAAAATGGATCTGAGGGATCGTACTGAAAGGCTTTATTTTGCCCATTATTCCCTAAAAAATCCAGTGGCAAACCGGTTGAATTCATCACAGCCTCCGGAATGAGCATAGAATACTGATCTCCTGTAAGGAAAGGAATCGGATTGGGCTGTCTGGCCATTGTTCCTTTGAAGTTGTACGAAATGATCGGCTTGCCTTTATCTCCTCTTTTCGTATTGATTAAAAGGACTCCATTGGCTGCCCTTGAACCCCACACGGCTGTAGACGCCGCATCTTTTAATACCGTGATGTCTTTGATATCTGATGGCGCGATATTCAATAGCTGCGCATAACCCTGGTCGTCCGCAGTCCCGAAGTTAAAATCTGAAGGAATTTCGGTTTCATAAGGCATTCCATCCAGTACAATCAGCGGCTCCGCTGATCCGTTAATGGAGGACGTGCCACGGATCCGGATTGACATACCAGCCCCCGGATCGCCTGATGTGGTACCAAAATCTACCCCGGACAAGCGGCCTGCCAGTGCCTGATCGATTGAAGATACCGCCAGTTCTTCCAAAACTTTGGCATTTATTGTTGCCGATGCGATGGTGGAATTGCGTTCGGCAATGTTTAAACCGGTTCCATTATTGACCATTTTTTTTCCGGTTAAAACCACTTCCTGCAAGCTGTTTGAACTGGGTTCCAAAACGACATTGATGGTTGTCCGTGTTCCGATCACCCCAGCCTGAAAGGTATTATAACCGATATAGGAAACGATCAGGTGGTTTTTAGTATTGGTTACGCGAAGGGCAAAGTTTCCGTTGATGTCGGTACTTACGCCGGTAATTGTTCTTTTATTTTGATCTACTTCGATAACTGAGGCGCCGATGACCCCCAGCTTATCCTTTTTATCGGTCACCTTTCCCCGTACGGTAACCACCTGTTGCTGTGCATGAAGTGTCGCCGGATATCCGGTGGCCATTGAAATCAGAACAGATAGGCAGAAAATTTTATATAAAAATGGTTTCATCAGTTTATATTTGGTTTTTATCTGTGCTTGTTACTTGTTGTAATTGAGATAGTTGGAAATGGAATGGATGAGCATGCGGTTCGACAGCTGGTTACTAAAACTGAAATTTGTTTGCGCTATCCGTCCGGCCCTGTCCATAATGACCAGATTAGTTGGCTCGTTGGATACATTTAACAGGGTATTTTCGCCAGCTTCGGTTTGCAGTAAGGTTAAATAGTTATCGGCCTTTTTTCCATCAACAGCAACTGATTCGCCATTAATGATATGATATAATATGAATTTCCTAACGAGATCTTTTTGTGCTTCGTTAGTTGGGGCTGACGTGGGTAAAGCTCCTGTAGCTTTTGTACCAGGTAACAAACCATCTTTAATGGCCTGGCTGATCGCCGCATTATCAGGAACCAGCATGGTGTACTTACTATCGATCC
>CBFGNP010000201.1:0-7056 GCA_965650095.1 uncultured Pedobacter sp.
CGATACGGATTCCTCCTTCTACCGTTCCCCGGCCGGTAATCCGGGCATTTTCAGTATTTGTGATCAGGACTTGCCCACGTATGATTGCCCCCCCAGCTATATAAACTGTTTTGCCCGAAGGAACTATTAACTTCTTACCTGGTATTTCGTGGATACCCGGACCGTAATAAATCACATTTTCATCCTTAGGATTGAGAATAAAAGTTTCAACAGGATTGGCAAAAAGGTGCAAGTTGTGAAAAAGGTCTCCATTCAATTCAACCGATAGATTGGCAGGCTTACTTAACTTAAAAGTGATGGTATTCCCAGAAATCTGGTATGGAATACAATAGGAAAGCGGGCGTATCCTGGCTGCTGTCACCGTTGAGTTAGCAGACGTAACGGAAACCTCAACTTCTCCTGAAAAATCAAAATGGCTCATTGATGCATTTTCTACTCGATGATCAACGCCAAGTACACGGTCAACTTTAACCAGATACACGGCAAGATCTTGCCAGGGTTGTCCGCTTGTCCGGACTTTAACTTTAAAGTCTGAATTTTGTTTTGCTCCTTCTGGCGCAGGATATGTTTTTAAGATATCCTTTGCATCTGCATGTGCAACCATGAACAAAAATGCATAAGGTAATAGGTAATACGCGAAACAACGCTTATTAAAAAATAAATTAATCATTGTGTGTGTGTGTGTTTACTGAGGTTTATAAATTTGATATAAGACGCCACTGATGCCAAATTATACTCAATAATGATTGTCACGAAACCGTTGCCTAAATTATCTTTTGACAAAAAACTGCAATTATCTTGTTAAATGAACATATGGCAAGACTTATCTTCAAAAAACACCGGTTTTAGACCAGAAGCCGGTGCGAGAGAAATGTGATGTAATTTATGTTTATCTCATTTAAAAAAATTAACTTCTGTAACATGTTCCCCCAATTTAATATTAGCCGCCGCAGCATCTAAGATCAATTTGCCGTTAATCCGTAAATTTTGAAAATGAATATCTTTAATCCCATGGTTCGAATCTAAACCAGAGATGAAAAGTATAGCCATCCCGGTTCAAACCATCAAAAGTTCCAAACCACACAAAGCCATATTTGTCCTTAAAAATTGTGGCTACCGTATTGTTGGATAGGCCCTGCTCAATACCAAGGTAACTAAAAGCCTGCACATGCACATGAAAGGGACAAATACCTAATAACAGTAAGCAAGCGAAAAAAAATTTAGTAAAGTCTCTTCAAATGTATTTGGTTTTTTATAAATGTTCACTGCAATGGTTTATGGCTATTAATGCTGGTGAGTAACTCAGGTAAGATTATTTCGGCATCTTATCTCTTCGGCAGTACAAATTGTATTCCCCTAATGATTAAGCCGCATACCTAGTCTTTACCGGCTTAAGTTCTCTCCTAAGCATGGTAACGGCCCGATGAATGTGATTCACAACAGACTGGTATTTAATTCCCGTAATTTCTACGATTTGCTTGTATTCCAAATCCTCATAAAAGCGGAGGTAGATGATTTCTCTTTGTTTTACAGGAAGTTTATTCAATGCATCTTTCACAATTTGCTGTTGCTCAAAAATGGACTCAGCTGCAATCAGGTGATCTTCTGTCGACAGATCCAGGTCAACCAGTGAAAAGTATTGATTTCTGGATTCCATCATTTTCATTCCGCGAAGGTGATTGATTGCTGTAGATCGTAATGCGCGGTAAAAATAAGATTTAACATGTTTAATTTCGCCTATAGTTGTTCGCTTATCCCATAGTTTGACAAACAGTTCCTGGATAACATCACTGGCATCATCCTGATCAATGACAATTCGTTTTGCGTAATGATAAAGGCTGGAGTACAATTGCCGGTGCAGTGAAGCGTAAGCTTGCTGGTCACCCAGACATACGTGGTTCCATAATTCAGCAAAATGTGAGGGCTGGTTTGAAGTTAACATCGCTCGATTGATTTGGTTAGTAAACGCAATCTCGCTAAAAACAGAACCTCGAAAGAGCGGGAAAATGGTCAATCGACAGGGAGAAATATTGCAAAAATCAACAATTACATTATTAGGTGGCAATATGATAAGACTTGCCTTCAAAAAAGCACTGAAACCTCTACCTGACCTGAAAAAACAAAATAAGCCATGGACGCGTTAGCTACAAGACGATCAACTGATAGCTCATCCCCTTTAAGGTTTTAAATTTAGTTTTATATTCCTGTCCAGCCTTTTGAGAGATGTATTTGGCGCCCATAATTTTCACCGGTACACTTGTATGCAAAATACATTCATTTCCATTTATAGATTTGATGGCCGCATTTTTTAGACGATTATTTCGCCATTGCATAGAGATTTCAAAACCATCTCTTACCTTAAGCCCTTTTACAGCTCCTGCTGCCCACATTTTGGGTAACGCAGGTAATAACTGAATAAAACCCAGATGACTTTGAACCAGCATTTCTGCCATTCCTGCAGTACCGGCAAAATTACCATCGATCTGAAAAGGCGGGTGTGCATCAAAAAAGTTAGGATAGGTACCGCCCCCATGTATACTACCACCAGTACTTTCCACGTAATTTAACAACTGCCTGATCAGACTATAAGCATGGTCCCCATCCTGCAATCTTGCCCACCAGTTTATTTTCCAGCCCTTACTCCAACCAGTACCGTCATCACCCCGCATTTCGAGTGTTTTTCTTGCCGCAGCAAAATATGCCGGGGTTAAAGGCGATATCTCCCGACCCGGATACAGTCCAAAAAGATGCGATACATGCCTGTGATGGATATCGGTTTCAGGGAAATCCTTATACCACTCCTGAATCTGCCCTTTACTGCCGATTTTTAACGGATATAGTTTCTTTTGCTTTGCAATCAGTAAATCACGAAAGGTGTTATCCGTACCTAAAACATTCGCAGCCTCAATAATATTCGCAAAAAGATCTCTGATGATGGACATGTCCATAGTAGTTGCTACAGATACCGACTGCTGATTACCTGCAGCATCCTTAAACTTATTTTCGGGAGAAGTAGCTGGAGCAGTAACCAGATAACCATCTTTATCTTCAACAAGCCAGTCTAATGTGAAACGTGCTGCTTCTTTCATCACAGGATAAGCCTCTTTTGCCAGGAACTTCTTATCTCCGGTATAACGATAATGTTCATACAGATGCTGAGAAAGCCAGTTACCCCCCATCGCCCAGTTTGCCCAGACCGGATCGCCCGCACCTCGGTCTCCCACTGGATTACTTAATGCCCATAAATCAGAATTATGGTGCGCAACCCAGCCGTTTGCATTGTAAAATTCCTTCGCAGTTTCCTTTCCTGTCTTAGCCAGGCTTTGTATCCAACTCAATAATGGCTCATGCATTTCTGAAAGATTAGTTAGCTCCGCAGGCCAGTAGTTCATCTCCGTATTGATGTTAATTGTATAATTTGAGCTCCATGGTGCCCGGAGTTCTTTGTTCCAGATCCCCTGAAGATTTGCCGGGGGGCCACCTGGTCGGGATGAAGAGATTAGCAGATACCTTCCGTATTGAAAATAGAGTGTTTCCAGACCAGGATCATAAATACCGGAAGCATACCGTTTCAATCTTTCGTCTGAAGGCAGTTTAACATTTGGATTCTCGACCAGGGTATCTTTAACCGTAAAAGATACACGGTCAAAATATTTTTCAAAATCTGCAACATGTGTATCCAGAATATTCAGGAACGTTTTTTTTGAGGCTTTATTCATTAAGTCGCCGGCAAGTTTATCCTCATCCTTTCCATCTTTATCCGGACACCTATCAAATCCATTGTAGCTTGTTGCTGCTACTACATACAACCATACTTCCGTAGCGCCGTTTACAAGCAATTTATCGTCCTCAGTACTCAAGCTGCCGCCTTTGACCTTTGCCTTAATGCGGTATTGAAACCGCATTCCGTTACATCCAGTAGCATCTTCGTAAATAACAGGTTCTTTACCTTCCGGGTTATAGTAAGAAGGACTTACGTGCGCCGGCGCTTTGCCACTGATGATCAACTCATTTCCTGATTGCACAGAGGAATGGTATTTCAGTAAACTCTTTACAGATACCGCAAGTTTAAGCCGACCAACTTTACTTGAACGGATTCTAATCATCATCAGATTATCTGGAGCAGAGGTAAAAATCTCACGGCTATATTGCACTCCTTCAATCGTGAAGCGAGTGGTCGCGATTCCATTTTGCAAGTTCAGATCGCGGTAATAATTAGCGACCTTCATGCCGTCGAAATCTTGTTTAATCAGTATATCACCCATAGGCAGATAAGACTGGGAATACATCCCCTGCATTTTTTTTGACAATAGATTTGCAGCTGTGTAATCTTCATTTTCCAGCAGCGCTTTGCGTAATTTGGGAAGATAATTTTTAGCCTCAGCGTTTACTTCCTTTTTAACCGGCCCACCGCTCCACAACGTACTTTCATTCAGCTGTAGCAGTTCTTCTTCTATCCCCCCAAAAATCATTGCCCCGATTTTACCATTTCCAACGGGTAAAGCCTCTACCCATTTTTCTGCTGGTTTGTTATACCATAATTTCAGATTATTTTCCTGCTGAGAGAAACAGGAGATTGAGTAGATAGATAAAAGTCCAGCTAATAAATACTTCATATTTAGGTTAAATTTGTGCCTCAAAATATCAGCTTTTTAAAAAAAAATCGCTGATTATTTTTTGATATCGTCATTGTAATTATTCTTATATCCTTACCTATTAAGACGTAGTTGGCAACAAATTATACTCACTTAATTTATTTTATTCTAAAAAATTATTTTGTTTTTCCATCCCGCAAGCAACTCATCAAATGCGAAAATCTTTATTCTACCACCGCTACGAAACCACCACGTGGTAAACAATTAATTTTTACCTGCTGCCCTGTGCGCCATAATTGTGTACGTGCTTTAAAAGATTTATCATTATCACCATCCTGGATAATGTTGATATTCGCTTGCTTCTTTTTCAAAAACTCTAAACTGAATTGCAACACTTTGGCGTCTTCTTGTCCATTTAGTCCGCCGATGTACCATTTGGTGCCACTTCTTCTCGCCATAATTACGTGATTGCCCGGATAACCGCTCAACAAACGTGTTTCATCCCAAGCGGTAGGCACTGTCTTCAAAAAGTTTTTTGGTGCATCAGGTAGTGCATAATAAGCTTCTGGACGGTCTGCAAAATGCTGCAAGGCCGATTCAAAAACAACTGAAAGTGCCAGTTCATGACCATAAGAAGTAATATGCGGGTGCTGACTGTTAGAGAAAGTAACCGGGGTATAATCCATCGGGCCAATTACGTTTCTGGTAAAAGGCAAGGTGGTATTGTGCACCGCCGCTTTATTGGTCAATACATTGCCGTTATTATACCATTCGGCACCAAAAACAGCCTCTACACTCATCAGATTAGGATAAGTTCTAGACCAGCCACGAGGGATGGTTGCGCCGTGGAAATTTACCATCAGATGGTGGTCTGCAGCATCTTTCAAAATATCAAGATACAACTTCATCATATCCTGCTGATCGCCTGCAAAGAAATCTACCTTGATTCCATAAACTCCTATTTTATTTAACCACTCAAACTCCTTAATGCGTTTATCGCGTGTACGCATTCTGTCTATCGGAGTGGCTTTACTCCAGTCTGTGGTACCCGAATTGTACCAGATCATGGGTTTAATACCTTTAGATTTGGCATAGTTAACGGCATCTTCCAGTTTTCCACCGTTACCCATCACGTCCCATTCCCAATCGATCAGTACATAGGGCCAGGTCATGGTTTTGGCCAGGTCAGTATATTCTACCGCCTTTTGGTAATCTTTAGAGCCATGGTTATAAGCCCAGTAAATCCAGGCAACAGCGCCTGGTTTGATCCAGTCTTTCTGTGCAATGCGGCTAGGCTCGCTCATATCTGTAATTAAAGTAGATTGTACCACCGTTTCCAAGGGCCCAATCATTACGGTATGCCATTGCGAGTTCCAGGGCAGATCGCTCACATCGCCTTGTTGCTTAAAGCCCTTGCGGCCGGCTGCATAGCTAACTTTATATTGGTTTAAATCGGCTTTATTGCTCAATTTAGATGCTGCGTTAAATTCACTGTTTCCTGCTTCAGAAATTAAGTACCATACAGGTGCCTGCTTCGATTTGAACAGTGCCGGGTATGACCACTCCTGCCCTTTTTTGCCCTTTCCATTGGTGCTGTAAGGATAAAAGTCTTCGTATCCCGGATCATAAGCCTGTACCCACCGTTCTGTTTGAGCGGGAATATTAAAGGTGGTATATTCATCTTTGATGTTAACAGGTTGATCAGTCCATTTTGGCAAAGCATACCTGAATGCGATACCATCATTATAAACCCTGAAAACAATATTCAACGGCTTACCATTGGCGTTTGAAAAGGCAAATGTACCCTCATTAGCGTCGTTTGCGCAAAGTTTGCGTTTTCCACTCACCATTTCATAGCGGGTATTTATGCGTTTTATCGCACCTGTGCCTTTAAATACAAGATTTTTAAATTGCTCCCGATCTGTTGAAAGCCCCAGCGCATTACCTGATTGGATGGCGGTCCATTTCCCATTTGTTTGATAATACACATGGAATTTTGCAGAAGTGGTGGTATCATCAGCTGCCAAAGCCCGATAATTCAGAACCAGTTTAATTTTTCCATTTGGAGAACTGATCGGGTATTGTTTCTGCTGCCCATAAGCTAGGGAACAACAGAAAAAAGTGAATAGGCTGTAAAAAACAAAGGATTTTCTGAAAATTAATGTATTCATTGTTTAAATTGGTTTAGTTTTATAATGCGGACCTATTTTTCAACCAGTTGCCAACTGAAGACGGTCCCGTCTTTTCTATTGGGTAAAGTACCGGGCCAGTCTGCACCATACAATTCTCCCGTTTTGGGATCAAGGCCTACAAAGCGGTTGGTTTTTAAGGACAGCAACATACATTGCCTCCTCAACATATCCTGCCACATAAAAAGGCTGCCTGGCGTTTCTTCTTTTATCAACCGCACATCTGCTGATAAACCCAGGCTGGTAACGGTTAAAAATCCAGTCCCATTAAG
>CBFGNP010000202.1:0-7048 GCA_965650095.1 uncultured Pedobacter sp.
TTCCGAATGCCCTCGAAAGCAAGCTCACGTACCCGTTCATTCCTGATCAGATCAAGGAAGTCCTGCTGAGACAAATTAGCAGCAGCATCGGCCGCTACATCGGGGACAAGCACATCTTTCCCATAGCCCCTTCGTCTCACCATATTTATCGCTTTATACGCATTTGCAGAGGGCCCATTATTGGTATAATTGTCAGCTTCTGCAAACATCAGCAATACATCAGCATACCTTAACAGCGGCCAGTTTGTACCGGTATAGTTTTGATTTCTTGGTAAAAGAAGTTCATACTCGCGCCTCCATTTGCCATTGCTACGGTCGTATATCTGATCTGCTGCCCAATTGGTCCGTACAGCCATTTGTCCGCTTGTCACGTAACGATAAGGAGCAACTGTCCAGTCCCTTCTCAGGTCGCCATTCGCATAAGCATTATAAAGCTTCGCCGTAGCATGAACATAATCATAGCCATACCCCATTTCAATATTTCCACAGGTAATGCCGTTATAACTGCCAATCATGCCGCCCTCTTGTATTTCGCCCTGGTTTACGCCTTTAAATTCTACTTCCCACAAACTTTCCCTTGTATCGAAAATCTCCTGAACATGGTTGATATAGATTTGTTTGAAATCGGAATTAAGGCTGTGCAATCCTGACAGCATTACTTTTTCTGCATAAGTTCTGGCATCAGCATATTTTGCAACATCATTTAGCGGGGCGCCTGCCATGGTCAGATATACCCTCGCGAGTATACCCTGTACAGTAGTTTTTGTAATACGTGTATTATAGCCATAATCAGAAACGGATTTCACCAGGCCTTCTGCCTGTTTCATATCAGTAACAATACGTTCGTAAAGGTCCTTTAACGGCGTACCAGGAAGGGGCGGTTCTTCAGGTGATTTGCTCGATTGAAGCTTTAAAGGCACACCTCCAAACTCATCCGCTAGCAGAAAATAATAGTAAGCCCTTAAAAATAGTGCCTGCCCTTTTATTTCGTTGCGTTTTTCCGCAGTCACCTTAACGGCCTTATCTATGTTTTCGAGTAACATGTTCGCTCGCTCAATACCCGTGTAAAGCGTTTCCCAATGTCTGTTTAATTCCAGGGTCGAAGCATCAACAATATTGGCATTCATTCCCGATGTCTGGTTTTTCATGAAAAATTCGTCACTAAAAACCATATAGCAAGACATACCTTGTGAATAAACCCTGTTATCGCCCAAGCGGTCGTATACTCCGGCCAGTGCAGATTGTAGTTCACTTTCTGTATTGTAATAATTTACTGGCGATACAAAATCCTGTGGGGTTGTATCAAGAATCTTTGAACATGAGCTAACAACCAGTGCCAGCATCATCGCGATATATAATAAAGTTGTTTTCATTTGTAAAAACATTTATCGTTAAAAAGTTAGGTTCATACCAAAGGTGATGGTGCGCGCTCTTGGATATGGGCTCCAGTCGAAACCCGGTGTAAGTGCAGAATGGCGCACTGAAACTTCGGGGTCCAAACCGGAATAGTTGGTCCAGGTTATCAGGTTTTGTGCCGAAACATTAAAGCGGGCTGATTGTATTTTCAGCTTTTTCGTTACTGTAGAAGAAAGGTTATAACCTAACGAGACCGTCTTTAACCGAAGGAAGGAGCCATCTTCGATATTCCTGTCGGAGAACACATTAGGACCATAACCGCCCGCTACAGGTAAATCGCTATTCTGATTCTCCAGAGACCACCTGTTTTCGTAGGTTTTAAACATATTCAGGCTTGGTCTGGCTTCCGCACCTTCAAATACAATCCGGTTCGCATTTAAAATGTCATTTCCGTAAGACCATTGTAAGAAAATATTGAGGTCAAACGGTCCATAATTGAAATTATTGGAAAAGCCTCCAATGTGTTTCGGATTAGGATTGCCAACAATTGTCTGATCATTTGCATCTACCACCCCATCTCCGTTAATGTCTTTGTATTTGATGAAGCCCGGCTTAATGAGCGAGCGGGCACTCCCATTATTCGGTACGTCAGGTTTCAGCTCATAGCTACCGTTAGCTAATACATTGAAATCACTTAAAGGATACACCCCCTCAAAAACATAGCCGTAAAATAAGGCCACAGGGCGTCCTGGCAAGGCTATATAAGGTAAAGAGTTATTGAAATTGCCGTTCCAGTTCGAAACACGTGTAATTAAACTAGGCTGATCACCATTCAGCTCTTCGATCTTGTTGGTATTAAAGGCAATGTTAAAATTGGATGTCCAGCTAAACTTCTTTGTACTCACGTTTATTGTATTTAAGGTAAACTCCAGGCCCCTATTTACCACAACGCCAATATTTTTAAATGCGGTAAGATACCCGGTTGAAGTAGGTAATGAAGCATTCAGCAATAAGTCTGTGGTTCTTTTATAATAATAATCGGTAGTTAAACTGATCCGCTGCTTAAAGAAACTTAAGTCTATTCCAAGGTCAAGGTTTCCGGTTCGCTCCCATTTAAGGTTCTCATTTCCCACCCCAACAGGTACAGTTCCTTTAATGTATTGTCCGTTAAAATAATAGCCACTTCTGGTATTTCCAGTGTTGGCCCCTACTTCCTGATCCAAAATACTCAGGTATGCAAAGTCTGATACCCGGTTGTTTCCGGTAATTCCATAAGAAGCCCTTAGTTTTGCGGAAGAAATGGCTTTAACTGATTTCAGGAAATTTTCATCCCCAATATTCCAGGCAAAGGCCCCGGAAGGGAAATAGCCCACCCTGTTGTCCTTGGCAAATTTTGAAGATCCATCACTACGGATAGAAGCCGTGAACAGGTAGCGGGAGTTAAACGTATAGTTCACACGCCCAAGGAATGACACCAGCGTTGAATAAGTTCCTGAGGTTGTTTTTACCAGAATTGTCCCCTGGTCAAGTCCCCTGACACCCAATGACTCATTTGGCAATAAAATAGATACAAATCCATCCCCCTCCATACTATTTCTCTGCATGGTAAATCCAGCCACCGCATCTAAACGGTGCTTCTTGTTAAATGTCCTGTTAAATGAGAGCAGGTTCTCGTTCAGTAAACTGCGGATATTCTGATTTTCGAGGGAACCATTAATGCCGTAACTCTGCCCATAAACTGTACGCGGATTTCCAGCTGCCGTATTAGAATTGTTAAAACGCTCAAAAACCAAACGGGTATCCGTCATCCCGCCACTCAGCTTGAACTTAAAATATTTCAGGAAAGCATACTCCGCAAAAGCATTGGCAGTAAGTGATTTGTTAAAAGCATACTGATACAAGTTGTTGGAGTTTACCACTGGATTTATCCTTAAATCTGTATTTCCCGCCACGTCGTCGTCAAAAGGCTGATCAAGGAAATTTTCATCATCTGCATTACCTGTAACAGGCCTGTATCCCCAGGTACTGTACATCAAATATGAACTGGCATTTCCGGCCGAGCTGCTGTTTAGGTTATCACTGGTTAGATTAGCGATCTGACCTTTTTTGATTCCGTATGTATAATTGGTGTTAATGCCAATTCTCATATTTTTCCCTAAACGCTGATCAATCTGAAACCGTCCCTGGTATCTCTTATATCCACCATTAATCACAATTCCATTCTGATCTAAATAAGAGCTGCTTACCGAATATTTTGTAGCTGCAGTGCCGCCCCTCATAGAGAAGCTATGATTTTGCATAAATGCATTCTGCAATACATTATCCTGCCAGTTTATCCCCTGCTCATTGCGGTACGCATCTAAAGTTTTGCCGTCCTTAAGATACAAAGCGGTAGCGGAAGTCTTATTCAAGTCCAGCTGGTACTTCACAAACTCATAAGGACTCATCACTTCTATCTGCTTTGACGGATACTGATAGCCCAGCCAGTTGTTGTAGTTAACTACCGGCGCGCCTACCTTACCTTCCTTGGTCTTGATCATGATCACACCATTGGCTCCTCTCGCTCCATAAATTGCGGTAGAAGATGCGTCTTTTAATATATCTATTGATTCAATATCATCCGGATTAATCGTATTGTTGTCGGGATTTTCCAAGGGAAAGCCATCAATTACATAAAGGGGTGAGTTTGACTGGGTAATGGAATTTCCTCCGCGAATGGTGATGTTGCTAATACTGCCTGGCTGTCCATCACCAGAACCGACCTGCACTCCTGCCACCCTTCCTGCCAAAGCATCTTCAAAGGAAACCACCGGTGCCTTTTCCATATCTTTCATCACTACAGAACCCACCGAACCAGTAAGGTCCTTTCGTTTTACCTGGCCATAACCAACAATTACAACGTCATCTAAAGCAGTGTTGTTAGGAACCAGCTGAATTTTATACTGGTTTTGACTGGTGATAACCACAGTTTTGCTGATATAGCCAACCATAGAGACCACCAATAGTTCACTTTCCTTCGTATTAGAAAAGCTAAAGTGGCCCTGATCATCTGTTACACGGGAAACTGTTTTCCCCTGGATGACTACTTTCGCACCCGGCAAGGGTTTCCCGGTTTCTTCTGTAACAGTTCCGGTAATGGTTTTTATCGCTTGAGCCAGACTGGAAAGCGGAATACCCAGAACCAATAGCACCGTTAAGAGTAAGTTTGGTTTCATATTCATTGTTTATATTTGGTTATGTTGTTACGACAGACATTTACGTATCTGCAGTATAAATGACTTGTTAAAGCATTTAAAACCTCATCCAGATCCCAAAAACAGCAATTAGCGCACTATAACAATAATTACTACACGCATCATCAAATGCTCACACTATTAGTCTGGTCTGGACTGGACTGGTTACTTAACAAATATAATATATTTTATTTCTTTACAAAAGATAAAAAAATAAAAAAAAGCTGCTTAAACCCAAAATCGGGGTGATTATTGAATAATTATTAAGTGGGCTGGTTTGGTTTGTATGGTCTATTAATTACATTTGCCTAAATAATATACCTATGACCTCTGAAAATACACTCCAGAAAGGCAATCAAGGCAAAATGAAATATCAGCAGCTTGCCGATCACATTATGTCACTGATTGAAATTGATCAGCTACGTATTGGAGATCAACTGCCTTCTCTTAAGCAGCTGCAATTGCAATTAAAAATGAGTAAGGAAACTTTACTCAAAGGCCTGAATGAGCTTGTTGAAAAAGGCATCGTGGAATCTGTATACAGAAAAGGATATTATGTACGCAAAAAGGCCATTCATCATTCCTTCCGTGTGTTTTTGCTACTTGATAAAATGAATATTCTGCGTGAACAGTTTTACAGGACGCTTTTTAATCAACTGGAAAACCGCGCCGATATAGATATCTACTTTCACCACCATAATTATCAGGTATTCGAAAAATTGATCAAAGAAAATCTGGGTTCATATACACATTATGTCGTTGCAACTTTTTTAAAAGAAAATGTAGCCCCGCTCCTGAACCTGATTCCGGACAAGAAAAGAATAATTATTGATTTAAACGAGCAAGGTTTATCAGGCAATTACAGTAGTATATACCAGGATTACGGCTATGACATTTATAATAGCCTTCATAAGCTACAGACTGAGTTAAAAAAATACGATCGGCTGATCTTGGTTGCCCATCCTGAAGCTGTACATGCCAGACTGGTAATTGAAGGTTTTTTACATTATTGCACTGAAACTGAGTACCCCTACCTGATACAATCTGAGATTGATGAAAAGACTTTTCAAAAAGGGAATGCTTATGTAACCTTTAGCAGGTACGACACCGATGATGTCATGTTAATTAAGCTCGCCCGAAAAAAGAAACTTAAGTTAGGGAAGGATATAGGGCTCATCTCTTATAATGATACGCTTGTGAAAGAAGTACTTGAAGATGGCATTACGGTCATCTCTACTGATTTTGAGGCAATGGGTAAAACAGTCGCACAAGCCATCCTGGATGAAAAAATCGTAATTACGAGAAACCCGACAAAGGTTATCAAAAGACATTCGCTTTAGTTGGGTTCTTCCCGCTTTTGGTGGTTATCAGAAGTTTTTTCATTTTCTGCCATATACCCTTCAACTACGCTACCATTGAGGTTATTTTGTAATCATTTAAATATGAGCGGCTTATACCAACTTGTATTTCCGCCCAACTAGGCCATAGCACCGTATCCCCGTTCTACTTAATCCGGCCTAACAAATTTTTCGGGCCACACTGCCCAAGCCATCCCACTGGCTTCGAAAGAAAACGGCGAAGCCCTCATGAATGCAGCTGAAAACAATAACACAAATGAATAAATTTTCAGCCGGTGTTTTTTGCTTCTTTTTGACACCAAAAAGAAAGAAGCCTGTCCGGCTAGGACTAATAAAACACCCCGTCCTGCGGACACCCCTCTAAAGAGGGGAATACATATCGCCCAATAATTAAATGTCATTTATATTGATTTTATGCAATAAATTAAGCTTCAGGGTGACATCTTTTTGATTTATCCCTTAACTTAATGATATTGGATGTAAGTCTTGCCTTAATTGTCCTGACAACATAAATAAGAAACAAAATCTGCGAGGTGATTTTTTGGCGAATTAAAGTTAGAAATAACTTAAAAACGACTGATTTACAAATAATTAAAACAAGGATTCGACTTCTTTGGACTCAACCTAAAACCCGTTGATACGCAAAACATATTGTGCATATCAACAGGCAGCAGATCTTCTTATTTAATCAGTTTATTGGCATCGGTTTCCGTTTTTGGGATGGGCCATAAATATCCTTTTGCGGCATCAAAGGGCGTCCGCTGCAATGCCGTGGTAATCTCATATACGATTCCGGTAGATGCAAACCTGGTTAATTTAGCAGGGTTAAAGCCTTTTAAGTCCTTATGGGCATCCGGACCGTTTTCCCAACGCATGATATCAAAAATCCGCAATCCTTCAAATGCAAATTCTACCCTTCTTTCGTGCCTGATCACATTCCTTAGAGCTTGTTGAGAAAGACCCAAGCCCTCCGCAGTTTCAACTTTTGGCATCATCACACTGGCGCGCTGCCTCACCTGGTTAATTAGCGAATAAACATAAGCTTCATCATAACCGCCCTTTTCTACAAGCGCTTCGGCCTCCATCAGCAGCACATCGGCA
>CBFGNP010000203.1:0-7016 GCA_965650095.1 uncultured Pedobacter sp.
CGATGCGATCATCTACAACCGGAACAACCCTAGCATCTTGTTTTACGAATGTGGCAATGAATCCATCAGCGCCGCACACATGCAGGAAATGAAAGACATCCGCAATCAGTATGATCCGCATGGCTATCGCGCGATCGGCTCGCGGGAGATGCTGGATATTAAGGAGGCAGAGTATGGTGGGGAAATGTTATACATCAATAAAAGTGCGGGCAAGCCGCTCTGGTCAATGGAATACTCCAGGGACGAAGGCTTAAGAAAATACTGGGACGAATATTCGCCTCCTTTTCATAAAAACGGGTCGGGTCCTTTGTATAAAGGGGCCGATGCGAGCGACTACAACCGCAACCAGGATTCGCACGCTATTGAAAGTGTTGCGCGTTGGAATGATTATTATAGGGAACGCCCCGGCACCGGGACCCGGGTAAGTTCAGGTGGCGTAAACATCATATTTTCAGATTCCAATACCCATCATCGCGGTGAAGAAAACTACCGCCGCAGCGGAGAAGTGGACGCTATGCGTATTCCGAAGGATGGCTATTATGCTCACCAGGTGATCTGGGACGGCTGGGTTGAGCCTAAGAAAACAGGGATTCATATTATTGGACACTGGAACTATAAGGCCGGGGTTAAAAAAGATGTCTTTGTCGTTTCCACCGGAGACAAAGTGGAACTGATCTTAAATAATAAATCTCTTGGTTATGGGGAGCTGAGTGAGAGTTTTCTGTTTACTTTTAAAAATGTCAGCTGGAAATCAGGAACGCTAAAGGCGGTTTCTTACGGTATTGATGGAAAGAAACTGGCCGAGACCCTATTAAAAACTGCCGGTGCACCTGCAGCACTTCGTTTAACAGCGGTTAACAATCCGACCGGCTTTAAAGCCGATGGTGCAGATGTCGTTTTAGCACAAGTTGAAGTGGTTGATAAAGATGGTAACCGTTGTCCGACGGCACTCAATATGGTAAATTTCAAACTCTCCGGTCCGGCAGAATGGCGTGGTGGGATTGCGCAGGGACCAGACAATTATATTTTATCCAAAGATCTGCCGGTAGAATGTGGGGTGAACAGGGTAATTGTGCGTTCAACTACTACGGCGGGAAAAATTGAGCTGACTGCAAGCGCCGATGGACTGAAGCCGGCTGTGATTTCTTTTCAGTCTTTAGCCTTTCCCGTACAGGATGGGCTGGCAAAAGTTTTACCTGCTGATGGTTTAAAGTCTAATTTAGACAGGGGCGCTACACCGGCGGGCCCATCTTATCGCTTAATCCGTAAAGCTGTTAAAGTGATATCCGTTGATGCTGGTGCCAATGCCGATAAAGCTAAACTCAGCTATGACGACAATGAACTCAGCGGCTGGACCAACGACGGTAAAATTTCGACGGCATGGATCAAGTATACCTTTGATAAAGAAAGCACAGTTAGCGGTGTGGGTTTGAAATTAAATGGTTTCAGGACCAAGATCTATCCGATCCGGCTCCTGGTCGACAATAAAGAAGTATTCAACGGCCATACCAAACCAGGCCTGGGTTACTTCACCGCTGCCTGCAAACCGGTGAAGGGTAAAACCCTTACCATCGTATTAAATAATGCGGGTGCAGGAAAAAACGATACCAATATCGGTGTAGAGATGAACGGAAAGAAACTGGACGACGGAATTGGAATGCCTGCATCCGATTCAAAGGGAACTTTAAGTATTATTGAGGCAGATATATTTGAAAAGCCTTAATTTATATGCTGGTTAAAACCTACAAAAAAGGAGTGGCTTTCATCGCGACCACTCCTTTTTGTTTTTATTCTCTCTTTTATTGCCTAGTTGGTTAGGATATTCTCTTTCGGCATGGTAAACTGTTTATTTTCGCTATCCGGCTTAGGTAGTCCGAAGTAAAATAACAGCGTTCTCTTTCTGGTGCCGCTCAGGTGGTTTAATTCTCCTGCCGGCCCCAGATTTGTAGCGTCCGGGGTTACATTTAAAGCCAGCTTACTTCCAATGGGGGGAATGGCATCCAGGAAGGAGATATCGCCCACAGGCAGCTCGGGATAAGATGCTATACCACTCAAACCGTAGAAATTAAAGAGTCTGACAAACAGGCCATTTTCTGGAGAAGCGATCGTGAACTTACCTTGTACCGTATTCATCTCCAGCCATACCATATCAGAAAAATACCCTTTAAATTCAGGATAGATCCAGGGCGCACTTCCTGTTTGTGTATTGTTGTTTCGGTTTTCCCAGACATTATAAGTGCCCCCTTGCAAACGATTTTTCCAAACCCTTGAAGGGCCTTTACCCAACCATTTTGCCCCTAAGACAAAGTTCTCAGGATAATTGAAACTTATCCCTGCAAATTTATAATCACCATTCAAGGCATATTCATAAGTCATTTCCAGCCAGCCATTCGCATTCATCTTCCAGCGGACATATTTCATATCCCCGGAATAAGTGGCTTCGGCCACAAAAGCATCGCCTTCCCGGTATTGTTTTAATCCGGCAAAAGCCGCGTTTCCGGCAACCAGCACCGGTCCGTTGTTAAAGGAAAGCATGGCACTGCTTTCGTTAGCCAAATGAAGCAGCTTACCTGTTTTTTTGCTCAGGGTGACCGATATTCCACTCGCTTTCATGGTTAGGGTACTGTCACTTTCAGCAATTGTTACCCCGGCCGAATTCGCCGGCTTTCGTTCTATTGATTTTGCAAACAACTGCGCATTTGTTTTAACCTTCCAAACCCACCTGTAGACTTCATTTCCTGAAGGATCATAGGCACTGAGTGCCAAAGCATCGTAATTCTTCCAGTCCTGTGGCAAATCTATTTTTAATTTCCCTTTAGCTACCGGCGCAATCGATGGTGCGGTTAGCCCGCCCTGCTTTACGGTCATATAGCCATTATCAATTTCTCCCTGGTACTTGAAGTTCAGCAGTTCCCATTTAAACCTGCATTGATCTATATTGGTAAAATGGTAACGGTTTTCAACTGATATATCGCCGTCAAAGTCCTCGGGAAGTGTTTTCATGTCAATTTTAACCGGACTATAAATTTCCCGGATTGCATAAGCACTGCCTTCTTTTTCTCTATGTGGTCCAACCAGCCCATCCGGTGCATTTACCCCGTTAACGTCTATCCTATTATTCTGATCGGTACGCACCAGGCCCTCATCTGCTAAATCCCAGATAAAGCCACCGGCACCCCTCTTCTCTTTCCAATGCAGATCCCAAAAATCGGCAAGTGAAGCCGCACCACCACCATCATCCTGGGCATGCAAAAATTCGGTGACCATGTAAATATTGGTATCGGCAAGGATCTTTTTTGTGCTGTAGTAGTTTTCGTAATGGTTACAGTCGATGCCATTGAAAGCATTCCCTGGTTTGTGATGTGCATGAATTACTGTGCGGTTTGAAATATCGTATTTCGCATAGTCATCATCCAGGTCAAAATTATGACCTCCTTCGTTCCCATTACTCCAAAAAATAATGGAGGGATGATTGGTATCTCTGATCACCATTTCTTTTACCAAAGGAGCTCCTGCTGCTGTACTATACGCCTTTTGCCAGCCGGCCAGTTCATCCAGTACATACAGGCCTAAGGAGTCGCATATATTCAGGAAACTTTGATCTGGCGGATAGTGAGAACAACGAACCGCATTCATATTCATTTCCTTGATCAGCTTTACATCCGCCAGGTCGATCTGAGGATTTACACAGCGCCCGGTTTCGGGCCACCAGACATGACGGTTAACCCCTTTCATCTTTATCTTTGTTCCGTTCAGGTAAATTCCATCCCCTTTTCTTACTTCAATGGTCCGGAAGCCAAATTTATCAGTGGTCTCATAAATACTTTTACCATTGTTTTGTACCGAAACCCTAACCTGGTAACGGTTCGGGCCTTCTGCTGTCCAAAGGGCCGGATTTTTAACCATCGTTTTTACATTGGCAACAGAATCTGCCGTCGTTATCGTTTTAACAGTAGCCACAAGCTTGCCTTTGTTATCTCTGATTTCAGCCTGTATGGTTCGTCCTGGCTTTACGTTTTTCAGATGAACGTTCATGTTAAATGTGCCATCCGCCCTGGCATCGATGGCGGTCCAGTCAACATGTTCTTTCGGAACGGCTTCCAGATAAACAGGTCTGAATATCCCACCTAAGATCCAGTAATCCGCCAAACGCTCGGCATTATTTACCGATTTATCGGCAGACATTTTACTGACTGTCGCCTCTAACTGGTTTGTTTTGCCATATTTTAATTTGTCACTGATATTATATTTAAACCGATAAAAAGCACCCCGATGAACCGGACCGGCAGATCTGCCATTTATTTTCAGTTCGGTATCTGTCATGGAGCCTTCAAACACGATATACACCTCTTTGTCCTTCCAGCTTACAGGCACATCAAAGCGATGTCTGTAAATACCTTTCTCGTCGGCAAAGCGAAAGTTTTTTCCATAAGTAACATAATCACGGCCATAATTATAAGCTCCATATCCTTGCTGTTCCCAGTGTGAGGGTACTTCAATTTTGGACCAGACCCCGCTTCTTCTTCCACCGGTGGCCCAAAAATCCCAGGTTTTGGTATGTACATTATCTGTCCCGGAAAGGTATTGGATTTGCTTTACCGGTTTAGATTGTGCAAAAACCTGCAAAGTGATGAAGACCAATACGCCCAGGCTAAGGCCTCCTGCTTTTAAATTCATATGGTGTTTATTTGCTTTTATTGATCTCTACTGCATAAACCTGACTCTCACCTTCGAAATTAGCCCTGAAGATGACCCATTTACCATCGGGAGAAAAATGCACATTAGGTTCAAGTTTGTAGTTATGCATTTTCATATTAACCAGTTTTTCGGCAAGCAGCTGATCACCCGAAGGCCTGAAGAGATAGATCCACATGCCGTTATCCGCCTTGGCCACCTGTTTGGGGTCTCCTCCATCACCGGCAAAGAGCCGCTGATCCGGTGAGATGTTGAAGTGTACTGACCATTCATTTCTTTGTAGCTGATATTTCTTTTCGGTGCCTGTTGTTAAGTTGACGCCGGTTAAAAAGAACTTTGTGCTCCGCGGCATTTGATGATCAAACCAAATGGTTTTACCATCAGGAGCGAAAAATTCGTGCCCTGCAATTTCCATATCCATACTCCGGGTATGTCTCTTTTTAATTTCACCATTGGCCAGGTTAATGGTCCATATACGGTCTACTTTGTGCCAGGGACCTTCCTGACAAAACATTAATAAATTGCTGTCTGTTGGGGAGAACTGAACGTGGACCAGCCAGGTATTTTCCGTATGGATCTTATTCTGCTTGCCTGTTTTCAGATTTACGGTAAATAAGGTATTTGGGAGCTTAGCATCGTAGATGCGATTAAAGAACTGGCTTTTTTCCGGGTACTGTTTCAGTATTTCCCTTTCCGTATTGCCGTCGCTATAACGGCCAGCCAATATGGTCTCATCTGCATTCAGGGTAGATGCTGTAGCCTTAAAACCTTTCGGAAAGACATACAGCAACCTTGTTTTCTTCGTTTTTGCGCTGCTCGCAAATACGCTGTCCTGAATCTGATAAATGACTTCCTGCGTTTTATGCGCGACAATTTCACCGCGCATCGGCGATTTTTGTTGCGTGATCTGCTCCGTTTTAAAGGTCTTCAGATCTACGGTAAAGAGCTGGCGGTCGTTCGCTTCGGTATGATAGAAGAACATTTTATCGCCGACGAAGGGATTGTTGTGAAAATAAAAGCTGCTGCTGCTTCCTGGCAAGCGCGATAAGCGGACTACCTTATGGCCGGTTTCCTGATCTATCCATTCCTGGGGCATCGGTTTCCTGGAACCGGTTTGTATTCTTTCCTGTCCATGAACAGGAAGCCAGGGCAGCAAAACTATGCCAAATAAAAAGAAATTTGAGTTCATCATAATTTGGTTAAAGAGTAAAAAAGCTTTAATTACCTAATTTACTGCCTTTTTACGAGGGCTGCATCCTGTCTCATCCTGTCCGCCAGGTAAAGAAGTCATTACATTTGGTAACCGCTTTTTAAGCCGCCAAGGTCAATCAGTATCCGATCTAAAATAACTCCGGGATCGATCATATAGATGCGCAAGGTATGTTTGCCGGGCTTTAACTGTTCCATATCAATTTTTTTAATGGCGCTGTTCCTTAAAACATTCTGCTTCCATTCTTCGCTCCTGCCCTGGGTTTTAAAATCGACCACTTTTAAAGGGCCCTTGTCTACAGAAACTGCATAGCGCATCCGGTAGTTATTGTTAACCGGGTGGGTTGGCAAGGTGTAAACCATCAGTTGCGGAGCAGCCGCTGTCAGGGTATAGAAATCGTATGCTACGAAAGCGTTGTTTTGAAGCAAGGGGCGCCGACTGTCCAGGTCTGGAATTTTTATATCCTGGAGTGGCGAGGCCATTAAGCTTTGACCACTATGGCCCAGATCGTTTAGTACCCTCCAGTGCTGTGCAGCCTTATCTTCCTTTCTGCTAAATTTTGATGCGGGGATAACGATATAACCATTGTCCTCCATAAAGCCTTTAAAGCTTTCAAGTCCAGGTACGACTTCCTGATTTACGTTTACTGCAACATCCAGTTGCTTTCCATTGGCACTAAAGCTGATCACTGCGTTTTCTCTCTTTACCTTATTCCAGTCTATGCTCACCCAAATCCGCTGTTCTTTCTGTCCCGGCTGAGGGTTTAACGTACCAGAACTCTGAGACAGCCTGACCCAGGGCTCCGTTTTGCTTGTCCAGTTCAGCGTTTCGTCTGCGCTTAGAAATACATCAATAAAGTAGCGTTTGTCACTTAAACGGTTAAATGTGGGCAATACGAAACCCATATCCGGTTTGGCCACCAGAGCTGAATCTTTATTGATAAAGCCTTCGGGGGCGATGCTCCAGGTTCCCGATGCATCGATAGCTGTTGCCGGTACATCCGGACTCTGGTATACGGGTAGATTTCGCGGGGCCATCGACATTATATTTTTCCATTTGCCGGCGCTCAGTTCCGTGTTGTAGTATCGGGTTTCTTTAGCAATAGCATCAT